>CAIPBN010000397.1 GCA_903863315.1 uncultured Verrucomicrobiota bacterium
CACCGCCTCGAACCCCGAGTGGGTCAGCGTTTCCACCCAGAGCCAGCACAACGAAACCTACGTGAAGCTCACGTGGGAAATCCTGGCGTCGCAGCCCGGCACCGCGCAGTTCTACCGCGAAGGCAATTCGTCCACCGCCTCGCTGCAACGCGACTCGAAGTCCAAGTTGCACCGCACCACCGCTAGCATTGAACTCACCCGCCTCAGCACGAACAGCTATCGGCTGGTGAGCAAAAAGGGCTACGCCACCATCACCGAGAATTTCACCGGCAACTTCCGCGAGCTCGCCGACGAATTGATCCGCAGCAAAAACCTGTCGGCCAAAACCGTTCGCGGAACGCCCATCGAACTGTGCCGCGTGCGGGGCCAGCCCTTCACCGTGACCGTGGTCCCCGCCGCGCCGGGCCCGCAACCAGCGGGTTCGGTCAATTCGGGTAGCCCGGCTACCAAGAGTTTCAACTACCGGGTGGTCGCTCTCATCGCCCTCATCGCCGTGGGCGCGGTCGTCATCGGCTTCGGCGGCGTCGCGTTGCTCGTCTGGTTGCTGCGAAAAGGCGGCGCTTCCAAACGCGTCGTGCTGCTCGTGCTGGTCGTGCCACTGTTGCTGGGCGCCATCGCCGTCGCCGTGCTCGTCGGCATGTATGGGCTGAGGCGCGACTTCGGGCCGGGAGTGAGTTTGGCCCGGTTGGAAAAGGCCGGCCAAATGGTGCTGGATTCAAACTATCCCACCCCCGCCCAGCCGCATCCACCCGGCCGGGTGCAGCAGACGCAGAACGGCTTTCGCCTCCAGCTCCCGCCCGCGCAGCTTGCCAGCTTCGAGTTCTTCATCCGGCAGGCTGACGATTCGTGGCAAGCCGTCCCGTCGCTCACCGCGCTCATCGCCACCGGCACCAACGCCAGCTACCACGACACGCTCTATTGGACCCTCCGCCGCAGCGGCGAGCCGGAGACCACGGACCAGCTCTGGTTCTGGACCGTGAGTGCGAACACGGGTGCTGGCCGCCCCATCGCGCAACTCACCGACCACGGCACGAACTTCACGCACAAGCTCGCCTTCGGCGAATCACTCGACTGGTGGCAGCTCGCCACGCCCGCGCAGACCGTGCTGAAACCCGGCGAGCAGCAACTCATCCCGCTCTTCCGCACCCACGGCACCGCGACCGCGCGCGGCGGCCATCCAAAGGAAGCCATCCTTCGCGCCCGCTGCGAGCCGCTGCCCGCCGGCCTGAACGTTGCGTCCAACCAGCAACTCGTTGAAGCCGGCCTCGCCGCGCACGCGCTACTGGAGAAGGTGCTGTCCGCCAGCAACGCCGCGACGGCAATTCCGCCGCACATCGAATTCAAAGTCCTCCGCGTCGAGAATCCGCCCGGCACGCGGAACATCCTTCTGCACTTCGAGCGTGACTCGAACTACGGCCTCGCCATTGAGGTCTGGCAGGACGTGACGCGATTGCAGGGCCGTCCCGGTCCCGCGCCTGACCAGCGCGATTGGCGGCAGAAGGAATGGGTGGGCGTCAACGGCCCGCGCGTGTTGCGATGGGTCTTGCCGCAGGAGTTCAGCCCGGACGAAGCGAAAGCGCTGGCGAAGGAGATGGAGAAAAAATGGAAGGGCTCCCATCCGCTCCCGGACGGCGCGGTGCCGGAGTTCGCCGCCGCGCTGCATCGCGACGGCTGGAAGTATCACCTCGTCGCGCGCGTGCTGCGTGAGCCGGGCTCGCCGCGCCCGGCCGCGCCGGCCGGCGCGATGTTCACTGCCGAGCAGCGTTTCCTCGTGCCGGGCAACGCGCTGGTGGGAGTGCGCCTCGACCAATCGTCGCAGGATGGACCGAAGACCGAACTCGGTGAGCGCCTCCTGTTCAAAACAGCGGCGAACCGCGCGACGGGCTTCATCCTGCGCTGGCACGCCTACCCGGCGCAGCAGGGGAAGTTCGGCAATCGGTGGATTCTGGATTGGGTGGACCCGGACACCGGCGTGATTTTCCACCGCATCGAAAACAGCTTCATCAAGCCGGTCAAACTCACCTCGCCCGCCGTGCCGCCGCTTCCCCTTATCAGCGCGGCCACGCAACTGACTGAACCGGGCACATCGGTTCCATTCCGGCTTCTGCGTGCTGAAGAGTCCACCGTTCGGGGCGTTGCCCCAACTGCCTGGTGGGATGTCTTCGCCGAGGTGGAATTAGTCCGGCCCGGCCCGGACGCGCCGAAACCTGCCTTTCAACTGCCGCTGTAACACCTGCGCTTTTTCCCCATCTCAACAAAGGCCCGGCGCTGCCAGCGAAGGAATGAGGTGCCGTGAACAGCGCGCGGATGAAAACCTTGCACCTGACGTAGCGGGCACGGACAAGTCAGGTTGGGACCGGCTCGGGACGAACAGCTTCCTCATTGCACGCGCAACCCTGGCTGCTAGGCTGCGGGCGTTCCCAACAATCGCCGCTGACCCTCCATGTCACCCCCTCTATCTCCCTGGCTGGCTGAACTCATTGGCACCGCGATCCTCGTCCTGCTCGGCGATGGCGTCGTGGCGAACGTCCTGCTCAACAAGTCCAAAGGCCAGAACTCCGGCTGGATCGTCATCACCACCGGCTGGGCGCTGGCGGTGACGGTCGGCGTGTATTGCGTCGGCAGCATCAGCGGCGGGCACTTGAATCCCGCCGTGACCGTCGCGCTGGCGAGCATCGGCAAGCTCGGCTGGGATTTGGTGCCAGTCTATATTGGGGCGCAAATGGCCGGCGCGTTCCTCGGCGCGGTGCTGGTGTGGCTCGCGTATCTGCCGCACTGGGAAGTGACGGAGGACAAGGGCGCGAAGCTCGGCATCTTCTGCACCGCCCCCGCCATTCGTAAGTCCGGTGCCAACCTGCTCTGCGAAATCATCGGCACCGCGATGCTCCTGCTCGGCGTGCTGGCCATCGGCGCGAAGGCGAACCTCAAGCCGGAGTTTGGCTGGGACACGGGCTTTGGCCCCGCGCTCGTCGGCTTGCTCGTGTGGTCCATCGGTCTCTCGCTAGGCGGCCCGACCGGCTACTCGCTCAACCCCGCGCGCGACCTCGGTCCGCGCATTGCCCACGCCGTGCTGCCCATCGCGGGCAAGGGCGGCTCCGACTGGGGCTACGCGTGGGTGCCCGTCGTCGGCCCGCTCATCGGTGGCGTGGTGGGTGCGATGATTTTCAAGCTGCTGTGGCCGGCGTGAGTCGGAATCATGGAAGCTCCACAACAGCCCGCTGCGCAGCGCGTGCGCGCCCGTGACCTCTGGGGCGCGTTGGGTTGGAGTGCGATTTTCTGCCTGACGCCATTTGACTTCTTGTTCTTGGGAAGCGTGGTGCTGATACCATTGTTAGTGGCGTGCGAAGTGAAGCGGACCAAGGCGGTGGGTTTCTGGCCGGGCTTCGCGTGGCGTGGCGCAATTATCGCGGGCATCTTCGCTTTGGCCTCTGCCGCGACGCCCAAGTTCGAGCATCGATTGGTCACGCCACCCGCGCAGGCGGGGATGACCTTGGAGACCTACTGCCAGTTGCTCAGGGCTCAAAAAATCCTATTCCTCGTTCCAGAATCACACCGCAAAACCGCGTTGACGGTGCCCACCGAGCCGCGTTCGGTCGCCGAGGTGATTAGCCACATCGAACAGCAGACCGGTCTGAGCGGACGGATTCAGCGCTGCATGCACGGACAGACTCTGCCTGCTGGTCCTTACTGTGCCGTTAGCTTTCGGCCGGCTGAAACTACTTCCCACAGTTCCAAACCATGAAACACATCCTCGCCCTCGACCAAGGCACCACCAGCTCGCGCGCCATTGTCTTCGACCACGCCGGCTCCATCGTCTCCGTCGCGCAGCAGGAGTTCCGGCAGATTTTCCCCAAGCCCGGCTGGGTGGAGCACGACGCCAATGAAATCTGGGCCACGCAGTCCAACGTCGCCGCGGACGCCATCCTCAAGGCCCGCCTCACCGCCAACGACATCGCCGCCATCGGCATCACCAACCAGCGCGAGACGACCGTCGTGTGGGAGCGCGACACCGGCAAGCCCATCGCCAACGCCATCGTCTGGCAGGACCGCCGCACCGCCGCCGTGTGCGACAAGCTCAAGCGCGACGCGACCGATGACGACCTCTTCAGCCATCTGATGTATCCCGAAGTCTTTGCAGACTTCGCGAAGATTCAGCGCGACTTCGGCGAAGTCAGCGCGCTGCCCACGCCCGCGTTCTTCTACGGCCTCAAACCCGACGAAGAAATCAGCGTGAGCATCGAGCAGGGCAAGACGCTCTTCATCAAGCTCGTGAACATCGGCACGCCGGACAAAGACGGCCGCCGCACCGTGACCTTCGAGCTGAACGGCATGACCCGCGAGACGAGCATCCCGGACAAATCCGTGGCCGTGAAGACGAAGGCCCGCGCGAAGGCCGACCCCGCAAACCCGCTCGAAGTCGCCGCGCCAATCCCCGGCATCATCACCGCGCTGGCCGTCGGCGTGGGCGCGAAGGTGGCCAAGGACGACAAGCTCGTGACGATGGAGGCGATGAAGATGCAGACCACCATCTACGCGCAGGCCGACGGCGTGGTCGCCGAAATCAGCGCGCAAGTCGGCGAGACGGTGGAGAGCAAAGATTTGCTGATGCGGCTGAAGGCGTGAATGGAGAGTTCCTGGTTCTGAGCAGTCCAACACTCCGCAAGGGTGCATCCCAGTTTCTTGCAGGCCCGACGCGAGTCGGTGCCTTCGGGCTGAAAGCCCTCAGCACGTTCTGGCGGTGGCCACCTAGGGCTGCGTTCTGAGGGGTGAAGGGTGGCAACCTAGCCAGGGAGCCACGTTTCAAAGCTTCCACTCTTCACCCTTCAACTTTTGAATACTGCCTCCCCTGCTTGCAAGAAACCGAACTGCGCCCCTCCGCAAAATAGCTGCACAAATGTGTTGCGCCGAGTTGGGGCGTCTGGTGTTTTCCTCGTGTTCACATGAGACTAAGGACTAAGCGAGCAAATCTCGCCCTCTCGCCCTCTCGCCCTCTCGCCCTCTCGCCCTCTCGCCCTCCGTCCGGACGCCGGCAGCCCTCGTCACGCGCGTCAAAGGTCACGCGGCCTATTCGGCTGCGGACGGCAACGACCTCGGCATCGAAGGCCCGGCCATCACCGGCTTCGCTCCCGGCCAGACCGTCAACCTCCGCGTGAAGGCCGCCAACCCCGCCGGGAGCACTTATAGCGCGGTCAAAATAGTGATAACTCTATGAATCAAGCCTCAGCGAACAACCAGCACGCACTATGAAAACTATGAAACCGCATCCGACAGACCCGGCGCTTCCCGCGCACCTTGCCCGCCGCAGCTTCCTCCAGAAACTCGCTGCCACCGCCCTGCTGGCGACGTGCCTCCCCTGGGGCGTCGGCACTTCACTCTGGGCGGCGGACCCTCTCGCACCCGGCACGGTGGTGGTATGGGGTCCGGAGGCTGCTAACAGCCAGCCTCCGCCGGACCTCATCAACGTAGTGGCGATTGCCGCTGGCATACGCCATTGCGCGGCGCTGAAGGCAGACGGAACTGTGACGATGTGGGGGGAGGGGAACGGATTTGGACGTTACGACGTGGGCGCGAACGACGTAGAAGCCTTGATGCCGCCGGGGCTTGCAAACGTGGTGGCGATCGCAGCGGGCAAGAACCACATGCTGGCACTCAAAAGTGATGGCACGGTGGTGGCCTGGGGTCGTAACAACGATGGTGAATGCAACGTTCCGGCCGGCCTCGCCAATGTGGTGGCGATTTCCGGTGGGTTTGGATACAGCATCGCGCTCAAGGCGGATGGCACGATCATTGACTGGGGTTCGGGCGCGAACACCCTTCCGGCCGACCAGAATAATTCCATCACAAAAATTGCTGCTTTTTCTAATGGTTTCTTGGGGCAGAAGAGCGATGGCACTGTCTTCAAGTCCACGCCTATGGATTTCGCTGTGCTGGGCAACTTTGGCCCGGTGCAAAAGCTTACAGCCCAGTTTGGCTCCGCGGTATTAAGCACCGATGGGACTGTAGCCTTTGCTACCTGGAATTCGCTGGACACTAATTTATTTTCGCTCAAAGGCGTCATCTCCATTGACCTCGGGGACAATCACATTCTTGCGCTGACGAGTGCTGGAAACGTGGTCGTTTATGGATTTGGCACCGGGGCGGTGGCCATTCCTGCCGGCCTCACTAACAACGTCGTGGCCATTTCCAGCTACGAACGCTCCAGCATGGCCTTGGTGGGCAACCCCATCATCACGCAGGCCCCGCAAATTGTTCAGGCTCCAGCGAACCAGACGAACCAAGCTGGGAGCACTGCGGTGTTCACGGTCAGCGCCTCCGGCACGCCCCCGCTCTCTTACCAGTGGCGCAAGGCGGGGCTGCCACTCGCCGCGCAGACCTTGGCCACGCTCACGCTCTCCAACGTGACCGTCTCGGCCGGCGGCGCTTACGACGTGGTGGTGAGCGGCGCCGGCAGTGTGACCAGCGCTCCGCCCGCAACGCTCAGTGTGCTGGGGCCGCCGGTGATCACCAGTGCGGGCGCACTGGCGGGCATCGCTGGCGTGCCGCTCACGTATCAAATCACTGCCGATGGTGTCGCCACCGGCTATCTGGCGTCTGGCTTGCCGACCGGGCTGAGTTTGAATCCCGCCACCGGGCTGATTTCTGGTGCGCCAGCCTACGGAGGCACGTATCAGGTCAGCTTGCTAGCCACCAACCTCTATGGCACTGGTTCTAAGCTGCTCTCTCTGACCATGAAGCGGCGCGGCTCCGTCGTCGCTTGGGGTGCGAACACCTACGGGGCAACCGACGTCCCAGCGGGATTGACCACCGCCATCGCCATCGCCGGCGGTGCCTTCCGCAGCGTTGCCCTGCTGAGCGATGGAACCGTGACTGAATGGGGTGATTCTGGCACTCCCTTCGCCCCCTTGGGACTGACTGACGTGGAATCAATATCGGCCGGATTCCTGCACGTTCTAGCCGTAAAAAAGGATGGCACCGTTGCGGCTTGGGGGTCGGCCAGTTTCGGGGAAACTACCCCGCCTGCCAGCGCAACCAATGTGGTCCGCGTGGCGGCGGGTGATCAGCACAGCTTGGCGCTTAAGCGCGACGGCACGGTGGTCGCATGGGGCAGAAATGATTTTAACCAAACCAACATTCCTCCCGGATTAACAAACGTGGTCGCCATTGCGGCCAAGAGCTATCGCAATCTCGCGCTGTTGGCAGACGGAACCGTCATCCAGTGGGGCTCTACTAATGGTAATGGTCTGCCCTCCGGACTCACCAATGTGGTCGCCATCAGCTTGGGCGCGGGGCGGAGCCTCGCCTTGAAAGCAGATGGCACAGTCGTGAGCTGGGGGGACGCTATCCAGACCGTCCCGCAGAACGTGACCAATGTCCAAGCCATCGCTGCGGGCGGCTCTCATAACTTGGTATTGAGGAAGCCTGGAAGCGTGCCTTCGCTGGTCGCCTGGGGTGGAAACTTTGTAGGCCAGTTGGATATTCCAATGTTTCTCAATGGGGACACGAACGTTTCATTTGGAGGGGTGACGGAGATTGCGGCTGGTTCAAGTCATAGCCTGGCTCTGGTTGGGGAGTTAGAGCCACCGGCAATCCCGGTGATTCTCCAATCGCCGCAAAGCAAGGTGGGCCACCTCGGCGGCGCGGCCGACTTCCTAGTCACCGCCACGGGCACGGCCCCGCTGAGTTACCAATGGTTCAAGGAGTCGGTCCCGCTGGCCGGGGCGACCAACGCGGTTTTGACGTTCACCGATCTCCAACTGGCACAAGCAGGGGCTTACGCTGTCGTGGTTGCCAATGCCTTCGGCGCAGTGACGAGCAGCATCGCCAATCTGACCGTCAACGTCGCCGGCGGGGGCGGGTCGGTTTTAATCACCGTGCCGCCCATCAACCAGACGGTAAGCGTGACTTCCAATGCGACGTTCACCGTTACGGCCACCGGCACCGCCCCGCTGGTTTACCAGTGGCGCAAGGATGGCGTGGCGATAGGCGGGGCGAACGGGGCCACCCTGAGCTTGGTAAATGTGCAGACCAATCAAGCGGGCGGCTACAGCGTCGTGATCGCGAACGGCGGCGGCAGCATCACGAGCAGTGTGGTCACGCTGACGGTGAACCGGTTTAGTC
>CAIPBN010000398.1 GCA_903863315.1 uncultured Verrucomicrobiota bacterium
CAAAGCGCCGTCGCCGCTGCGCTCTGCCGGCGCAGTCCATGGCACGCTACTTCGTCACGTCCACGAAGGTCTTCACCACGCGGTTTCCCGCCGTCATGCGGGCGAGGAGCGCAGGCAGCTCGCTCAAGGCGCATTCACCATCCACAAAGTCCGCCGCACGGATGACCCCGGACTCGAGGAACTCCAGTGCTCGGCGAATGGTCCGTGGCGTGTGGTGGAAGCTGGCTCGCAGCGTCAGGTTGGAATAGTGAATCAGCCCCGTGTCCAGTGAGACGCTCGTGCCCGCCGGGCAGCCGCCGAAGAAGTTCACGGTGCCGCCCTTGCGCACGAGCTTCACCGCCGCCTCCCACGCCTCCGGCTTGCCGACGGCCTCGATGACCGCATCGAAGTTCGGCTTGGGCAGGCGCGCGGTGACGGCCTTTACGCTGTCGCCGTCGGTGCCCACGTCGTAAACCTCGCTGGCTCCCAGTCTGCGCGCCGCGTTCAAGCGCGCCTCCCCGCGTCCGGCCACGGCGACCTCGCAACCGAGTTGCTTCGCCAGCGCCACGAACATCAGCCCAATCGGCCCCGCGCCGATGAGCAGCACGCGCTGCCCGGCGGCGAGCTGCGTGTCCTCGACCCCCTGCACCACGCAGGCCAGCGGCTCGGTGAGCGCTGCATCGCGAAAGGCGGTGCCGGGCTTCAGTCGCAGCAGGTTCTTCTCCGCCAGCCGCGCCGGCACGACGATGGATTCCGCGTAAGCACCGTTGAGAAAGAGCAGGTCGTCGCAAAGGTTTTCCTGCTCCGAGTCACACGACAAACAGGCGTCGCAAGGTGCGGAGTTCGCCGCGACGACCCGTTCCCCGACACCCCAGCCCGGGTTCCGCGTCTCGATGATTTCCCCCGCCAGCTCATGGCCGAACACCGTCGGCGGCACGAGCATCTTGGCGTGGTAGCCGCGTTTGAAGACTTTCAGGTCGGTGCCGCAGGTCAGTGCTGCGCCAATGCGGATGCGCACTTCGCCCGGCTCGAGCGGGCGCTCGGCCACTTCTTCGAGGCGGACATCTTCTCTCCCGTGGAGGACAGCGGCTTTCATGCGTTCAGTTCGTCCCCCAAGTCTGCAACAACACGCTTGCGTCGCAATGCCAATTTCCCGCAGCGTCGCGCCCGCTCATGGATACCATCAAGCAAGTCCTCGACCTGTTTCTGCACCTGCAGGACCACTTGCACCACCTGACGCGGGAGCACGGCGCGTGGGTTTATGGCATTCTGTTCGCCATCATCTTTGCTGAGACGGGGCTGGTGGTGACACCGTTCCTGCCGGGAGATTCGCTGCTGTTCGCCGTCGGCGCGATCGCGGCCAACCCCGAAAGCGGACTCAACGTCTTTGTTGCCGGGCTGGTCATCTTCATCGCGGCGGTCATCGGCGACACGGTGAACTATTCGGTCGGCAAGTTTGCCGGCGCGGCGCTCTCCAAGCGCTACCCACGGCTGATACGGCCGGAATACCTCGCGAAGACCCACGAATTCTTCGAGCGCTATGGTGGCAAGACCATCATCCTCGCGCGCTTCGTGCCCATCGTGCGGACGTTCGCTCCGTTCGTGGCGGGCAGCGGTGCGATGGACTACCGGCGCTTCATGATGTTCAACGTCGTCGGGGCGGTCGCGTGGGTGGTGCTCATCCTGCCGGCGGGCTGGTTCTTCGGCAACCTGCCGTGGGTGAAGAAGAACTTCGAGCTGGTGGTGCTCGGCATCATCTTTGTGTCCGTGCTGCCGATGGCGGTGGAAATTCTCCGCGAGTGGCGGAAGCGGCAGGCGGCGAAGTGACACTACGCCCGGAGCGCGGACGCCCACGTCCGCTGCACGCAGGCTGCTGAAAGAATCGCGGACGTAGGCGTCCGCGCTCCGCTACGGCTGTTTCTCGAAGTCGGTTTCCTTCACCC
>CAIPBN010000399.1 GCA_903863315.1 uncultured Verrucomicrobiota bacterium
AACACCGGCTCCTCGGATGACGAGCGCGTGCGGGGCCGGCCCGAGGTGTTGTGGTATGGCGAGCCCGGCGCGGACAAGATGCACGACCGCCACCGCCGCAGCGAAGCCCCGCTGTCCATCGCCGGTCGCATGTTTGTGCAGGGCTATCGCCAGCTCACGAAAATGCCGCTGCTCCTGAGCTTCGACGCCTACAACGGCCTGCCCTACTGGGAGCGCGAGTTTCCCGGGGCCGAACGCCTCGACATCACGCAGGACTGCGGCAACCTCGCCTGCTCCCCGCTTGGCCTGTTCGTGGCCGCCGACAAGGAGTGTCACCGGCTGGACCTCGCCACGGGCGAGACCCGCAAGACGTATCCCGTGCCCGCCCGCCCGGATGGCACCCGCGGAGTTTGGGCTTACGTGGCGGCGGAGGGCGATCTGCTCATCGGCAGCACCTCGGCGGGCTACCAGTTCAGCAGCACCATCTTCGCGTATGACCTGCACACGGATCAGTTGAAATGGCGTTACGAGAGCCCCGCCATCCGCAACAGCACGTTCGCCCTCCAGGGCGGCAAGCTGTTCCTCGTCGAGCATCGTGGACAGGCTGCCGCGCCCAAGGTGCCCACTGTGGCGGAAGCCTATAAGCTGGCCGCCAAGGGCAAGGCCCCCAAGCCCGAAGGTCCGCCGCCGCCCTACATCCGCACGGTGGTCGCGCTCGATCTCGCCACAGGCAAACCTTTGTGGGCCAAGGATCATGACCTCACCTTGTGCGGTGGCTGGACCAGCAGCCTCTGCCTCACCGCGAAGAACGGGGTGGTTCTGCTCGCCGGCATTTACAACGCCTACGGCGCGGCCAAGGGCGACGAGCATGAGCGACGAGCACTGGCGTTGTCCGCCAGCGATGGCTCGCAGCTCTGGAACCAGGCCATCGGCAACCGCGTCCGGCCGGTGCTGGTTGGCAACCACGTCATCGGCCGGCCCAAGGCCTACGACCTCCAATCCGGAGCCACCGTGATGAAGCCCGGTCCCAAGGGCCCCATCCCGTGGTCGGTCCCGCCCAACGGCGCGTGCGGTCAGATGTCCGCGTCCGCCGGGATGCTGTTCTATCGTGACGGCTACACCGTGATGCGCGATGCCGGCACCGGCGGCACATTGATGGCCTTCACCGGCATGCGCCCCGGCTGCCTGATCAACATCATCCCGGCCGGCGGGGTGATCGTGCAGGTGGAGGCCAGTTCAGGCTGCACCTGCTACCACGCGATCCAGTCCACCGTGGCCTTCGTGCCGCCCGGTGCGGAGTGATCCAGGAGTGAGGTGTCCGCAACATCCTCGGGCTTGTAGTCCTGATCGCAATCATGCTTTATCCCTCCAGCCACAGCACGAACCGTTCAGCACCCTGACTTTGTCCACCAAACGCCTGCGAAGTTGAAGACCGACCACAACGCCTGCCCACACACATGCCCGCCCTGCCCGCTGCCGCAAATCCCCTGAACCGTCGCGCGTTCCTCCAGCAAGCCGGCCTCGCCCTCAGCAGCGCCGCGCTTCCGCTCCGGGCTGAAGCCGCCGCGCCCATCGCCAGTTTCTTTGTCGTCGGCGACACCCATTTTCTCGCGGAAAAGACGGAGCCGGAACGGATGGACGCCACCTCGGCCGCCTACACGCATCAGTTGGTGGATACGCTCAACCGCCTGCCGGGCACGGAGATTTCAACGGAAGCCGGCGGCGGCAAGGTCCCGGCACCCAACGGCGTCCTGCACGTCGGCGACATCATCGACACCGGGGACAAAACCGGCGGCGTTCACCCGGCCATGCAGCGCACCGAATGGGCCGCTTACTACAAAGAATTTTGCACCCGGCTCCAGCACCCGGTGATGGAAATCACCGGCAACCATGATTCCCCCCACGGCGCCGGACTCATGATCGAGAAGCTGGCCGCCCGCCAGCGGGCGCGGAAGAACCTCAAGGCGATCAGCCCGAACGGCCTGCATTACTCATGGGACTGGGGTGGCGTGCATTTCGCCGCGCTGGGCCTGATCGTCGGCACCGATAAGAGCGTGAACCGCAAGCGGCGCTACGCCGCCATGGACAGCCTGGCCTTCCTCCAGGAAGACCTCGCGGCCAACACCTCCAAGGACCAGCCGCTGGTGCTCATGCATCACGTGGACATGGCCCGCTACACGGTCGAGAAACCCGACACTGATTTCACCAAGTGGGAGTGGGACCCGGCGGATGTGAAGGCCTTCCACCACGTCATCAAGGACCGGCGGGTGGCGATCTTTTACGGGCACACCCACTTCCGGAACGTGTTCCGCTGGGACGGCAGTTCCACCAAGGCGGCCAACGGCGTCGCCGTCTTCAACGTGGACAACGCCTCGCACTTCAGCGGCCCGGCCCAGGCGTTCTTCCACGTCGAAGTGCGCGGCGACGGTCTGCTCGTCCGCGAATACGAAACCAAAGATGGCTGGCAAACCGGCCGGTGGACGCCCCAGACTTGGAAAGCCACGCTTTGAATCATTCTCCTGCCCCGCTCATTTCAAAAACCCTGATTACTTATGTGGAATCGCCGTGACTGGTTCACCTCGCTTGGCCCCGTGGCCGCCGCCAACGTCGCGCTGACGCAGACGCTCATCGCCGCCGAGAGCCCCGCCGCCAGCGTGGCCGACCGCAGCAGCTCCATCCGCATCACCAAGCTCACGGCCACCCCGGTGGCACGAAAGGTGTATCTCAAAATCGAGACCAATCATGGCGTGACTGGCTGGGGCGAAATCGACCAGTTGGAACCTTACGTGGCCGCGATGCTGGCGCGCTCGCTGTTCGAGCTGCTCAACGGCGAGAACCCGACCCGCATCGAGTTTCTCTGGCAGAAGATTTACCGCTCGCACCGCGACATGCGCGGCGGGCCGTTCATGACACACACGCTGGCGGGCATTGACATGGCCTTGTGGGACATCGCCGGCAAACTCTGGGGCGTGCCCGTGTATCGGCTGCTCGGCGGCCCCACGCGCGACAAGGTCCGCGTATATCCCTCCGCCACGGCGACCAAGGTGGGCGCGGGGTCGGAACAATTCTCCGGCACGCCGGTGGACATGGAGCGCCATGTGCGCAACATCGAGCAGGCCCGCAAGCGGGTCGGCCCTGGCGGCATGGTGATGTTCGACGCCCACTGCGCGCTGCCGCCGCCGTTCCTCATCCAGCTCGCCAGCGCCATCAAGGCCTACGACATCACCTACATCGAGGAGCCCGCCGTGCCGGGCAACATGGAGGCCTTCAAGCGCATCAAGCAGCACGTCACCATCCCGCTGGCCATCGGCGAGCAGGCCCGCACCATCTGGGAGGTCATCCCTTACTTGACGGAGCGCGTCGGTGATTTCCTCCAGGTGGACATGGCGCACACCGGCGGCATGTCGCAGTTGCTGAAGATTGCAATGCTCGGCGAGGCCTACCAGGTCCCCATCGCCCCGCACAGCGTCACCACGGATCTCGGCATGTCCGCCAGCCTGCACGTCTCCGCGTCGGTGCCATTGTTCCTCATTCACGAATACTACCCCGGCATCACGCCCAAGGATCTCGTGCAAAAAACCTGGGAGGTGGACAAGGACGGCTATGCGTCGCTGCCCACGGGCACCGGCCTCGGCTGCGAGGTGAACGAAGCCAAGCTGGACGAACTCTCCAAGCAGCCGGCCAAGCCCGAGTGGCCCACCAGGGGCCGACTCAAGGACGGCTCCATCGCAGACTATTGAAGGTGCCAGCCGCAGTCGGTGGCCGGGATTTTACTTGCCTTAGATGCTTGCCCTTCCAAACTCCGCGCGCTGTTGGCATCCCACCGGATGCTAGCTGCCCAAGCCAGTGTAGCTCAGGGGTAGAGCAGCTGTTTCGTAAACAGCAGGTCGTCGGTTCGAAACCGACCACTGGCTCCAGTTTTAGCAGGTTGAGGAGCGTCCGCATACCACCTCGCATCACGTCATGCCCACGCCCTCTGAATTATCCGCCGTCCACGCCGGCTGGCGCTTCGACCATTCCTACGCTCAGTTGCCGCCCTCGTTCCACTCCCGGGTGCATCCCACGCCCGTCGCTGAACCCCGCCTCGTGCTCCTCAACCGGCCGCTGGCACAATCACTCGGGCTCGACCCTGCGGCGCTCTGCGGTCCCGATGCGGCCGCTTGTTTCACGGGCAATCAAATGTTCGCCGGAGCCGCGCCCATCGCCCAAGCCTACGCCGGACACCAGTTCGGCAACCTTGCGCGGCTGGGCGACGGACGCGCCATCCTGCTCGGCGAACACCTTACGCCCGCAGGCCAGCGCCTGGACAT
>CAIPBN010000400.1 GCA_903863315.1 uncultured Verrucomicrobiota bacterium
CGGTTCAGTGGACGGTGACCAACGGATTGGAGGCGCGCTTCACGCTGGATGGCCAGCTCACCAGCGCGGTCGGAACGAATGCACCCGCCCGGTTCGAGCTGGGGCCGGCGCGCTTCGCCCCCGGGCGCAATGGTCCGGCGGCGATGCTGGATGGCCAGCGGTTCATCAATTGCGGGGAGGTCGGCAACTTTGGTTTTTTCGACCCGTTCACGCTGGCCGCGTGGGTTCAGCCGCGCGGCACGAATGGCGGGGCCATTCTCTCGCGCATGGCTGAACTGGCGGAAGATTCTGGATTCGCCTCGGATTCAGAAGGCTACAGCGTCCACCTCCGCGCGGGCCGACTCCAGGTTCATCTCACCAAGCGCTGGCTCGATGACGCGCTGCGCGTGGAAACCGAAGCGGCACTCACCCCCGACCAATGGCAGCACGTAACGGTGGTTTACGACGGCTCGCGGCTGGCGGCTGGCGTGAAGGTGTTCGTCAACGGTCGCCCCCAAAGACTGCGCGTGCTGCTCGACGAGCTGAACCAGACTTTCCAGACCAAGCAGCCGCTGCGCATCGGCTCCGGCGGCGGCCCGGCAAATCGCTTCCACGGCCTGATCAGCGACGTGCGCGTCTATGCTCGGGCCCTCACGGCCGAGGAGGCTGGCATCGTGGCCACCTCCGAAACGCTGACCTCGCTCACCGCCATCCCCGTTGCGCAACGCACTGCTTCACAGGCTGCCAAATTGCGTTCCGGCTTCCTTGACGCCTTCGCGCCGGAAGCACTGCGGGCCGCACACGTGGCTGCCATTCGCTTGCGCGTGCAGCAGGCCAAATTTCTGGAGAGCCTGCCCACGGTGATGGTGATGGAGGAGCTGCCACAACCGCGCGAAACGTTCGTGCTGAAGCGCGGCGAGTATGACAAGCGCGGTGAACCGGTGTCCCCCGGAGTGCCTGCCAGCCTGCCGCCGCTGCCCGCCAGTGGCACACGCAACCGGCTCGACTTCGCACGCTGGCTCGTGAGTCCCGCTCATCCGCTGACAGCGCGAGTGGCCGTGAATCACCAATGGCAGATGCTCTTTGGCACCGGACTCGTGAAGACGACCGAGGACTTCGGTTCTCAGGGAGAGCCTCCCAGTCATCCCGAGTTGCTCGACTGGTTGGCGACGGAGTTCATCCGCACCGGCTGGGACGTGAAGCAACTACTCAAGACACTGGTGATGAGCGCGACATACCGGCAGTCATCGCGCGTGACGCCCGCGTTGCTGGCGCGCGACCCGGAGAACCGACTCCTTGCGCGCGGCCCCCGCATCCGGCTGTCGGCGGAGATGATCCGCGACCAGGCACTCGCAGCGAGCGGGCTGCTGGTCGGCGACATCGGCGGGCCATCGGTGAAGCCGTATCAGCCCAAGGGGCTGTGGAAGGATTTGACCGGCACGGACTATGAACCGGATCACGGCGACAAGCTCTGGCGGCGCAGTCTTTACACCTTCTGGAAGCGGACCAGCCCGCAGCCAACGATGACCACCTTCGACGCGGCCGGCCGCGAGGCCTGCTCCGTGCGGCCCAGCCGGACCAGCACACCCTTGCAGGCGCTGGCGCTGATGAATGACGTGACGTTCGTCGAGGCGGCGCGCTGCCTCGCCCAGCGCGTGATGCGGGAAGCGGGACCGACGCCGGAAGAGCGAGTGCGGCGGGCATTCAGCCTCGTCCTCACCCGCGCACCGAAACCAGCCGAGCTACAGGTGCTGCTCAGTGGTTTGAACCACCACCTCACGCGTTTCCGCGCCAACCCGGCAGCGGCAGCATCACTGGTCAGCGCTGGAGAATCACCGCGAGATGCGAAGCTGGACGTGATCGAACTGGCAGCTTACTCAGCGGTGGCCAGCCTGATTTTGAATCTCGATGAGGCCATCACCAAACAATAGCCGCGTCCAATGAACCCGTTGCCCGCCCCTCGCCTGCCGGTCAACCGCCGACACCTGCTCGGGCGCGTCGGGTTGGGTGCCACCGCGCTGGCAGGCCTGTTGAATGAGCAACTCTTCGCGGCGGGCGCGAACGCCGCGAACGCCACTGGCGGACTGCCTGGCCTTCCGCACTTTGCGCCCAAGGCAAAGCGCGTCATCTACCTCTTCCAGTCCGGCGCACCGTCCCAACTGGACTTGTTCGATCACAAGCCGCTGCTAGCCGCGCGGCACGGCACGGACCTGCCGGACTCAATTCGCCAGGGCCAGCGGCTTACGGGCATGACGGCGACACAGGAGCGCTTTCCCATTGCGCCGACGCGCTTCCGCTTCGCGCAGCATGGACGCAGCGGCGCGTGGTTGAGCGAGCTGCTGCCGCACACGGCGCGGATGGCAGACGAATTGTGCTTCATCAGGACGCTGCACACCGAGGCCATCAACCACGACCCGGCCATCACGTTCTTCCAGACCGGCGCTCAGCTCGCGGGCCGGCCGAGCATCGGCTCGTGGCTCAGTTACGGACTGGGCAGTGAGAACCGGGACCTGCCGGCGTTCGTCGCGCTGCTCTCGAATGGCACCGGCAACCCGGCCGATCAACCGCTCTATGACCGGCTGTGGAGCAGCGGGTTTCTGCCCACTCAGCATCAGGGCATCAAGTTCCGCGCAGCCGGCGACCCGGTGCTCTTCCTCTCCAACCCCGAGGGCCTTGATGCCCAAGGGCGGCGACGAATGCTCGATGATCTGGCGAAACTTAATCAGATGCAGCTCGCGGAATTTGGCGACCCGGAAATCGCCACACGCATCGCGCAATACGAGCTGGCGTATCGCATGCAGACCAGCGTGCCGTCGCTCACGGATGTGTCGCGCGAGCCGGCCAGCGCCTTTGACCTCTATGGACCGGAATCACGCAAGCCGGGCACCTTTGCTGCCAACTGCATCCTCGCGCGCCGGCTGGCGGAAAGTGGCGTGCGGTTCATCCAGCTTTTTCACCGTGGCTGGGATCAGCACACCAAGCTGCCGACCCAGCTCCCCGGGCAGTGCCGTGACACTGACCAACCCGCTGCCGCACTGGTCCAGGACCTGAAGCAACGCGGCCTGCTCGACGAGACGCTCGTGGTATGGGGCGGCGAGTTTGGGCGAACGGTGTATTGCCAGGGCCGGCTCACGAAGGACGACTACGGGCGGGACCATCATCCACGGTGCTTCACGGTCTGGCTCGCCGGTGGCGGCATCCGGCCGGGTGTCACATTCGGCGAGACGGATGACTTCGGCTACAATGTGGCGCGCGACCCGGTCCACGTTCACGACCTGCATGCGACCTTGCTGCACTGCCTCGGCATCGACCACACGCGGCTGACCTTCAAGTTTCAAGGCCGCCACTACCGGTTGACCGATGTGCATGGCGACGTGGTGAAGGACATTCTGGCGTAAGCGGCAAGACCCGTCTGCCCGCCGGACCAAACACCACCTTCAACGGTGAGACGACTGGCCGGAAGCTAAGAGCCTATCCGAATAACCCGGCTTGCTGCCAGGTGAGGTGGGCGCAGGCGAAGTGCAGGAGGGCCTCGTAGTTGGCGGCCTGCTTCTCCCAGCTCACCAGCAGGCGGCGAAACCGATTGAGCCAGCTATGCGTGCGTTCGACCACCCAGCGGCGAGGCTGATACCCCGGTTCCGTGGCCAGGGCTTGGACTTCCTCACCGCGCGTGCGCAGGTGCAGGGTCAGCCCATACTCCGCCGCCAGCAGGCGGGTCTGCGGATAGTCGTAGCCTTTGTCCAAACACAGACCTTGCGGGCGTTGCGCACTGGGCAGGGGGCGACAGGTCGGCAGCCGCGCCAGCGTCGGCCCCAGCAGTTTATGATCGTTGCGGTTGGCCCCGGCCACCACCAGGGCGACGGGCACCCCCGCCGCCTCGACCAGCAGGCTGCGCTTGGTGCCCTGCTTGGCCCGGTCGGCGGGGTTGGGACCGCTTTTTTTCCCCCGCCAGCGGGGCCTTGGTCTGGCAGCCGTCGGCGCTGAGCCACGCCCAGTCCAAGCCCTTGAGTTCATCGTAGTCGGTGAGCGGGGCCTGCCAGAGCCGGTGGAAGAAGCCCGCCCGCACCCACTGTTGAAACCGGTCGTGCGCGGTGGAGCCGGGACAGATGCCGGTGGCGTCCAGCGCCTTCCACTGGCAGCCGGTGCGCAGCACGAAGAAGATGCCGTCCAGACAACGGCGATCCGGCGCGGGCGGACGGCCCCCGCCATAACGATGGGTGTTGACCCGGACGGGCAGGAGCGGGGCCACCTTGGCCCAAAAGGCATCCGAGAGACGAAAGCCCGGCCCGCGCGTGCGCTTCATGCAGGCCAGCCTGCCCCGCCCTGAACCCGCTCTCCAGGTTATTCGGATAGACTCTTAGGGGTTTTCACGGCCCGCAACACTTCTGCAACAGACACCTCCGCTCCCTGCCGGGCTTTGCTTTGTTCAGCCGCCTGGAGAACCGCGAAGATTTCCAAAGTCTCGCCCGGTGTGACTGGCGGCGGGCCACCCTTGAAGAACTTGCCCAGCTCCCGGGCGATACCTTCATAGCCCATGTATTTGTCCTTGGTCGGGACCACTCCTTGGACCGGCACGCCGTGGCCATAAATGCCCGCCGTTGATACTCCGAGGTCTCCGAACACCGTCGCGCTGTATTTCACCTTGCCCTCCTTGACGCCGCGATAGGTGCCGACCCGGCCATCGCTCCACACCAAGGTAAACGACTCAGCCACCGGCGTGGAAACGCACCGCACGGTGCCAACACCCGGCCCCATGATTGTGTAGAGCGTCTCCAGACTGTGCAGGGGGCGGATCAACTCGTCGGCTCTGGCTCC
>CAIPBN010000401.1 GCA_903863315.1 uncultured Verrucomicrobiota bacterium
GAGCGAATCGGCAGCATCAACGACGGATGGTTCGCCGTCGCAGTCAACGGATGGACCGCAGCAGGCACCATTGACATGACCCAAGTTGGCATCACCGACTGGCCAGCCAACTACCACAACCAAGCCACCGCCTTTTCCTTTTCCGACGGACGCGCCGAGACGCACCGCTGGCAAGACCCTCGGACCATTCCTAAAAATGAGCCAGGTGCGGGGTTTCAAACGCTTGCGAACAGTGTTGATATGCTTTGGCTGATGACCCACTCGACGACGTTTTGACTACTCCAATGTCCTTCCTTCGCGCGCTAAACCTAACCCCTCGGTTGTTATTGCCCTTGGTGGTCGCACTCAGCGTGTGTAGTTGCCGGAAGCGATCCTCCGCAGGCGATGCCATGTCCTCGGTTCCGATCACGGAAGCTGCCCCAGCACTGGGGATTCAGCCGGCTGACCTGCCCGATCAAAAGGCGCTTTATGAGGCGATCACCAAATACATGACCGCCAATCAGGGGCGGGCGGCCAAGGATGTCGAAGAGCTTGTCCAGAAAGGCTTCCTCAAGCCCCTACCTCCGCTGCCGTCGGGCAAGCGCTATCATTTGGATCAGCGAGCGGCGGTATTGTCCATCTTGGACAAGTAGCACCGCCAAGGTTCTTCGTCCGTCCCGTAGCCGAGCGGCTGCTTCTCTTTCCCCAAAACCGGACCTTGCGATTGCTTTGTGCCCGGGTGTGGGCAAGGATTTGTCCCGCAGCTCCGACGGTGCTCTGTTTGCCTGACGGAGTCTCTGTGACGTTCAACGACCCAAGTCGCTTGAACGTGCCGGAAGCTGCGCTGTCAGTGTCGGCATGAAGCAAATCCAGCCAACCATCGTTCGGTTTCAGCGCCCCTTGTGGCTGACGCTCGCGGTTGTCCTGGCCGCCAGCCTGGCCGCCTGGGCGCAACCGGCTGATGTCCGGCGGGACACCACCGTCGCCGCCGTGGAGCGCGTCATGCCCAGCGTCGTCAACATCGCCACCACCACGGTTGTGGACAACACGGATCCCTTCTTTCGCTGGCGCGCGGAGTTCTTCGGCTATCGCGTGCGCCCGCAGTTGGAGGAAATCCCGTCCAGCGTCGGCTCCGGCGTGATCATTGATGAAAGCGGCTACGTGCTCACCAACGAGCATGTGGTCAAGGGTGCCAGTCGCATCTGGGTCAAGCTGATGGACGGGCGCGAGCTGGAGGCCGAGCGCGTGACTGGCACGGCGAAGACCGATGTGGCCCTGCTCCGCATCAAAAGCCCGGGCACCGAGAAGTTCGCCCCCGTGCGGTTTGCGGCGGATGACGATTTGCTCCTCGGCGAGACCGTGATCACCCTGGGCAATCCCTTTGGTCTCGGCGGTTCCGTCAGCAAGGGCATCCTCAGCTCCAAGTCCCGCCGGCCGGCGCGCGAGGACAGCCCGCTGGATGTCGCGGACTGGCTGCAAACGGATGCCGCCATCAACCCCGGCAATTCCGGCGGCCCGCTCATCAACCTGCGCGGCGAACTCATCGGCCTCAACGTCGCCGTCTATCGCGAGGGCCAGGGCATCGGCTTCGCGATTCCCATCAAACGCGTGAACGAGGCGCTGTCCCGATACTTCACGCCGGAGGGCACCAAGGCGCTGTGGTTCGGCGCGCGCGTGCGCTCGGGCGCCAGCCTGCTCGAAGTCACCGCAGTCGAAACCGCCAGCCCGGCCGACAAGGGCGGGCTGCGGGTGGGCGACACAATCCTCCAGGTGGCGGGGAAGACACCTCGCAACTTCATCGAGTTCATGCGCGAGCTGAATGCCGCCGGGGCGGAGAAGCCGGTGTCCCTGTTGATTCGCCGTGCCGGCGCGCAGCAAACCGTCTCCGTGCGGCTCGTGCCGGAGCGCGATTTCTTCAACGCGGAGCTGGTGCGGCAAAAGCTCGGCCTGCAAGTGCAGGAGCTGACCCGTGAGCTGGCGACGAGCCTGGGCTTCCCCTTCTACGGCGGCTTTGTGGTCGCGGATGTGGACAAGGACTCCCCCGGCGCGGAGGCCAAGTTTGAAAAGTATTTCGTCATCCGGGGCGTGGACAACCAGCCCGCGCGCGACTTGGTGGAGCTGGGCCGGCTGGTGCATGCGAAGCGGGCCGGGGACACGGCGCGGCTCAACGTCATCGCTCCCCCCAAGCGTGGGAGCTTTGGCGGGTTCCGCGAAGGCAGCCTGCCGGTGAAATTGAAATGAGCGCCGCGCCCATGATCGAGGTCGAGAACCTCACCAAGAGCTACGGCGGCCGCGCGGCGGTGCGTGATCTGACCTTCACGGTGAAGCGCGGGGAAATCGTCGGCTTCCTCGGCCAGAACGGCGCGGGCAAGACCACCACCATGCGAATGCTCTCCTGTTTCATGCCGGCGACCTCCGGCACCGCGCGCGTGGCGGGCTTCGACGTGTTCACCCAGGCCGACGAGGTGCGCCGGCGCATCGGCTACATGCCCGAAGGCAACCCGTTGCACCTCGACATGCGGGTGCGGGAATACCTCAAGTTCCGCGCCCGGCTCAAGGGGCTCACCCCCGCGCGCAGCCGCGAGCGCGTGGACATCGTGACCGCGCAATGCGGGCTGGGCGACGTGGCCGGCAAGGTGATTGGCACGCTCTCCGGCGGCTACCGCCAGCGTGTGGGGCTGGCCGACGCGCTCGTGCATGAGCCCGAGCTCATCATCCTCGACGAGCCCACCAAGAATCTGGACGCCCACCTCACCCGCACCGTCCGCCAGCTCATCAAGGATGTGAGCAAGGACCGGACGGTCTTCATCTCCTCGCATCTGCTGCCCGAGGTGGAGCTCACCTGCACCCGCGTCATCATCATCCACGAGGGGTCCATCCGCGAAAGCGGCACGCTGGACGAGCTGCAGCGCAAGATGAGCGCCGGCCAACAGGTCATCGCCGAGCTGGCCGCGCCGGTGCCGGACTTGCGCGAGGCCTGGGAGCACATGGCGGAGGTGGAACACTTCGACATCTCGGCGGCGGAAGGCAGCTTCCATCGCTGCGCGCTGACTCCCCGCGCGGGCCTCGATCTGCGCCCGCAAATCTTTGAACTGGCCAAGGCGCGCGGCTGGCCCTTGCGGGAGCTGACGCGCACGCGCCATTCGCTGGAGGACATCTTTGTGCATGTCACCCGGCGGGAGCAGGAGGAACCGTGAGAATCCAGGGTGACGAGCGGCACATGACAAATGACCAAGGTGCGCGCCGCCGCCCGGTCGCGTTCCGCCACCCGTTGCCTCCCTGTCACCTGTCATCCGTCACCTGTCCCTGCTGATGCAGCCCTTCCTCACTCTCGTCCGCCGCGAACTGGGCAGTTGCTACGTGTCCATCATCGGCTATGCGATCGTGGCGGCCGTGCAGTTCCTGCTCGGGCTGAGCTTCGTGATCGTGCTGCGGGCGCTCAACGGCAAGCCGTTCGACGTGCCCGTGACGGAGGCCTTCTTCAACAACGGGCTCTTCTGGCTGACGATGTTGCTGGCCCCGCCGATCATCACTATGCGCGCTTACTCCTTGGAGAAATCCAGCGGCACCTATGAAACCTTGATGACCGCGCCCGTGGGGGACATGCAGGTGGTGCTGGCGAAGTTCACCGGGGCGTTGCTGTTCTTCATGTCCGCCTGGCTGCCGTTGCTGGCCTACCCGTTCCTGCTGAAGCGCTTCTCCGTGGATCTCGCGCAAGTGGACACAGGCGCGGTGGGTGGCACCTTCGTTGGCATCTTCCTGTTCGGCGCGCTCTACATTGCGCTGGGGTGTTTCGCCTCCTCGCTCACGCGCAACCAGATCGTCGCCGCCATGAACGCGTTTGCGCTCGGGCTGGGGCTCTTTCTGTTGAGCTATCTGACCTTCATTCTGCCGCCGAAGGCGGGCTGGCAGTCTGCCGTGCTGTCCCACATCTCCATGATTGAGCACATGCGGGACTTCACCCGCGGCATCGTGGACACCCGGCAGGTCGTCTTTTACGTGAGTCTGACCACGCTGTTTTTGTTCCTCACGCTGAAGGTGGTGGAAAGCCGGAGGTGGAAATGAACGCCAGCCTCCTGCCCTCATCACCCGCGCTTGGGAAGCGGAGTTTGTCCAACCATGTCTGACGAACTCGACAATCCCCAGCCCAGCTTCTCCGCCGCGCGCAAATTGAGCGCGGGCGTCGGCGTGCTGTCTGCCGTCGTGGCGCTGCTGGCCATCGTGGTGATGATCAACTTTCTCTCGGCCCGGCATTTCCACCGCTGGGTGCTTTCCGAGGATCGCGTGACCAGCCTGGCGCCACTGACGCATCAGGTGCTGGGTGCGCTGACGAACGAGCTGCAGGTGACAGTCTTCTTCGACCCGGACGAGGTGCTTTACTCGCACATTCTCCAGCTGTTGCGCCAATACGAGAATGCCAGCCCCCGCGTCAAGGTCACCGTGGTCAACTACCTGACCGAGCCCGCGCGCGCCGAGGAGGTGAAGGCCCGGTGCAAGCTCGGCCCCAACACCAAGGATGTGGTCATTTTCTCGTTCGCAGGCAACCACCGCGTCGTCCGGCAGACGGAGCTTTCGGAATATGACACCAGCCAGCTCCTGGCGGGCAAAAGCGAAAGCGTGAAGCGCAAGTCCTTCACCGGCGAATCCTTCTTCACCGCCGCCATTCTGGGCTTGGTCGAGGCCCGCCGCCCGCGCGCCTACTACCTGACCGGCCACAGCGAGCACGACCCGACCACGGCCACCACCCAGACCGGCTACGGCAAGCTGACCATGCTCATGCAGGCCAACAACATGGACACTCAGATCGTCGGCCTGGGCGGAACCAATGAAGTGCCCGCCGACTGCAATCTCCTGATCCTCGCCGGCCCGCGTTCACCGGTGACCCAGACCGAGGTCGAGCGGCTCAACCGCTATCTGAACCGGGGCGGTCGTGTGCTCTTCCTGCTGCGCGCCGGCACCACCACCGGCTTGGAGGAACTGCTGCGCGTGTGGGGCGTGGAGCTGGGCGACGACGTGGTGACGGACGCCAGCCAGGACCGCAGCGAAAGCTTCGTCATCCTCAAGAACTTTGGCGACCACGAGATCCTGCGCTCCTTTGGGATCACCCAGAACGGCCTCGTGCTCAGCCTGCCCCGCTCGGTCACCCCGCGCACCACGGGCCAGGGTTCGGATGCCCCGCAAGTGCGGAGCCTAGTGGCCACCTCGGATCAAGGTGTCGCAGTGGCCGACTACCGCAACGGCCTCCGCCCGGACCCGCGACGTGACCGGCGCGGAATCATCCCGGTGGCCGTGGCGGTGGAGCGCGGCGGACTGCGCAGCGTGGAAGGCGGCTCCACCCGCATCGTGGTGGTCGGCGAATCGGTCTTCCTAGGCAACGCGATGCTGGAGAACTCCATCAACCGCGATTTCGCCGGCAACGCCATCAACTGGCTGCTGGACCGGCCCAAGCTGGTCGGCATCGCCCCCCGGCCGGTCCGTGAGTATCTGTTCCAAATCACCGACGCGCAGATGCAGGCCTTGCAATGGATCCTGCTGGCAGGCCTGCCCGGGGCGGCGCTGGCCGTAGGATTGCTGGTCTGGATCCGGCGGCGGGCTTGAGCTGACGACATGAATTCCGCGCAAACCAAATGGCTGGCCGGCATCGCGATGGCGCTCCTCGCGTTCATCCTGCTGGTGGAGCTGCGCCCCTCACCCAAGGGCCCGCCCGCGCCCACCAGCGCCCCGATCGTCGCGCAACTGCGCCCCGGCACCGTGACCCGGGTGGAATTTGTCCGGTCGAACGAAACATTCCGGGCGGAACGCAGCGGCGGCCAATGGCGGCTCTCCGCACCGCTCGCTTATCCCGCCAACGCCCTGGCCCTGGACATGTTGGTGGACGTCTGCGCCCGCCTCCGTCCGCAGTTGGTGATTCCAGCGGCGCAAGTAAAAAACCCCGCCGAGTTCGGCCTGGCCCCGCCACAAGCCACCGTCATTTTCCACCAGGATGGAGCGAAGGTGGAGCTGCGCATCGGGGCACGTGCCCCGGTCAGCGCACAAGTCTACGTGCAGGTCGCCGGCAACCCGGCGGTGGCCGTGGCGGACGCCAACCTGCTGGAGCTGCTGCCCAAGACTGCGGATGACTGGCGTGACCGGCAGTTGCTCTCCCTCGCTGGCCTGAACTTCGATCGCCTCCGCATTCGCAGCGGCCCGCGCGACCTCGTCATGCAGCGGACGCCCACCAACCAGTTGTGGCGCATCGCCCTGCCGCCCCCGGTCAAGCGCGCCAACACCCCGCGCATCGAGCAACTGCTTCACGAACTCCAGCGCTGGCCCGTGCAGCGGTTCATCAGCGACGATCCCAAGGCCGATCTGGAAACGCTCGGCCTGCAAACACCCGAGACGGAGCTGGCCATCGGCTCCGGCACAAACGATCTGGTCGTGGTGCAGTTCGGCAAGAGTCCCACCAACCAGCCCGGCCTCGTCTATGCCCGCCGGCTCGCCACCACGAACGTGGTGCTGGTCGCCCGCGAATGGCTCGATCAGTTGCGAGCTCCGTATTGGGACTTCTGCGAGCACCGCCTTCTGGACCACTCCGTCATGGAGACGGTGGACCGCATCGAAGTGCGCGGTGCCGAGCCCTTCACCCTCCTCCGCCAGCCCAGTTCCCGCACGAACCAGGTCTGGCTCGCCAACGATGCGGTGAAATCCGGCACCGACCCGCAGCTCATGCTCAGCTTCCTCAACCAGCTCGTCGTGCTCGAAGCGGCGGAGCTCGCCAAGGAAGTGGTCACCGACTTCGCGCCTTATGGCCTGGCACCGGCTACGCGGCAGATCAGCCTCTTCAAATCCGTGACCAACACCGTCAACGGTCCGACCAACCAGTTGGTGGCCCAACTGGACTTCGGCGGGGACCGATCGGACCGCCTGTTCGCGCGGCGTCACGATGAGAATTCCGTGTATGTGGTGCCCCGGGGCGAGGTGGAGCAGCTCGCCTGGTCCCTGTTTCAAATCCAGGACCGGTCGGTCTGGCACTTCACCACCAACCAAGTCTCCGCCGTCACCATGCAGTTCGATGGACGCACCCGCCGGCTTGTCCGCACCCCGGACGGCCTGTGGACCGAAGGCGGCGAACCGGCCGGCGATGTCCGCACGGTGGCGCTGGAGGAAACACTCTTCCGGCTGGGCCAGTTGCGCGCCGAGCGCTGGACCGCCCGGGGCACCAATCAACTGGCGGTTTACGGCGTCACCGATCAAAACCATTACCTCAGCGTGGAACTGGCGGGAACCCCGGCAAAGACCAACCTCATCCACTTTGGCAACATGCCCTTCCGGCGGAATCCTTATGCCGCCGTGATGGACCCCCGCACCGGCCAGCCCATGGTCTTCGAGTTCCCACGTTCGCTCTACATGGACTACGTGGTGCAATACCTCATCCAGTCGAAGTGAACCCCCAGCCGGCGATGGAGCTGCCACAACGAGCCACCCGATGGTGCCCAGGTTCGCAACCACGCCAGCCGTCGCGTGCCCGCTTCGCCGAGGTCCGAACACGGCTTTTGTGCTCCCTCGTGGCTCCAGGTAAGCTGACTTGTGGCCATGCCTGACGCGCGCCCCAAGAAACCACGCTGGACGTTCTGGCGAGTCTGCCGGATCGCCTTCCGGTGCCTCCGCATTCTCTGCCTGCTGGTGGTGCTGGCGGCGGTCTGCGCGTTTCTCTGGTTCAACCAGATCGGCGTGCCGGACTTCGTCAAACGCCCCGTGCTGGCCGGCTTGGAAGCGCAGGGACTGAAGCTCGAATTCTCCCGCCTGCGCTGGCAGTGGTTCCGCGGGCTCGTCGCCGAGAACATCTCCGTCTCGCCCGTCGGTGCCGGCCCGCACATCGCCGCCGCCGAGGCCGAGGTGCAGCTCGACCATGAGGCCTTGCGGGATTTCCACTTCGTGGTCACGGGCGTGGTGCTACGGGAGGGCGGGCTCGACTGGACCGTGGCCCCCACCAACCTTCCGCCCCGCACCCTCACCGTCACCAATCTCTCGACCGCCCTCAACTTTCTGCCCGGTGACGTGTGGGCCCTGCCGCATCTGAACGCCACGGTCCAGGGCATCCAGTTGAAATTCAGCGCCGTCTTGACCAACGCCACCGCGCTGCGGAAACGCCCGGCGAAAAAGGATGAGCCAGCCACCCCGGAGACCAAGCCGCCCAAGCCAGGCACGGAGGAAATCCTCCATCGCGTGCTCACCGAGCTGGCCCGCGTGCAATTCGCCGCGCCCCCGGAAATTGAGCTGGCCCTCCGCGCCGACGCTCGGCTGGAGCGTGGCGTTCAGGCGGACTTGAAGGTGAAGGCACAGGATGTGCGCACCCCATGGGGCGGCGGGCGCAATGCCAGCTTCACCGCGCGCATCGTCCAGCCACCCGGGACCAACGGCGCGGCCAGCGCGGACTTCCGCCTCGAAGCCGACCGCGTGCGCACCACCAACTTCAACGCCAGCGTCGAACGCCTCCTGCTCACCGCGCGGCTGAACCGCCAGTCCGCGCGCACCAACGACTGGGATGCCGCTTGGGAAGTCACGCTCCGCGAAGGTAAATCGAAGTGGGCGGAGGCCGCGACGTTCCGCGTTTCCGGGCAGACCGCACCGCGTCCGCTGGCCCCGGATGAATTGCGGGCAAGCCTCACATTGCGCACGACGGGGTTGAAATCCGAGTGGGCTCAACTGGCCGAGGGCCGGTTGTCCGGCAACGCCACCTTCGCCCCCGCGCGCAAGCAGGTGCTTGCCGCCGACGCGGAAACGCAGCTTACCTTGGCCAAGACGAAGTGGGGTGAGGCGAAGCAGGCCCGCATGTCGGCGAAGGTCTCGCAGGTCGGAACGCCGGCCTCCGGGGCTCCGCCCGAGTGGGGCTTCTGGACTAATCTCGCGCCCTGGGAGGTGGAAACCTCCGTTGCGCTGGACGGCGTGAAGTCGGACTTGAAGCCGCTCGAACTCGGCAAGCTCAACTTCGCCGCGCACTGGCGGGCACCGCACTTGAGCGTCACCAACCTCCACGCCGAGCTTTACCGCGGGGCGCTCGACACCCACGCGCATCTCGACGTGGCCACCCGCCGCGCCACCGTGACCGGGCAGCTCGACTTCGACGTGTATCGCATCCAGCACCTGCTCAACACGAACACGCAGCGCGAGTTGTCGCGCTTCACGTTCAATGCGCTGCCCAAGGCCCGCGCGAGCATGGCCGTCGTGCTGCCGGAGTGGACGAACCGTGCGCCTGACTGGAAGGCGGCCGGCGATTCCGTGTCGCTCGCAGCCCACGTGGACAGCCCGGGCGGCGCGTATCGCGACGCGACCTATCTCGAAGCCAGCACCGACCTCACGCTCACCAACGGCGTCCTGCGACTGCCCAACCTCTGGGCGCGCCGGCCCGAAGGCGAGATCCGGCTGGCCTACACCGTCAACCCGCGCACGCGCCAGTATCACTGGGCTGGTCAGGCAAATGTCTTCCCCCACGCCATCGAGCCACTGCTGGAGCGTCCAGAGGACAAGCGCATCCTCACCAACTTCACTTTCACCGTCCCGCCCACCGTCGAGGGCGAAATCTGGGGCCGCTGGCGGGCGCGTGAGGAAACGGGTTTCCGCGCGCGTGTGACCGCCACCAACTTCGTGCTGCGCGGCGAACCGGTGGACGAGTTCAGCGGCTCGGTGGGCTTCACCAACGAACTGTTCGCCATCTCGAAGGTCCGCGCCCGGCGCGGTGCCGGTGTCATCACCGCGCCGGACGTGCGGATTGATGCGCGGCTCCAGCGCCTCTGGGTCACCAACGCGCACAGCACCTTCGACCCCTACGCCTTCACGCGCATCATCGGCCCGCAGACGGCGAAGGCGATCCTGGCCTACCAGTTCAGCAACGCGCCGACCGTGCGCGTCCACGGCTCGATTCCCTTCCGCGACGCAGAGGCCACCGATTTGCATTTCGACATCGCTGGCGGGCCGTTCCGCTGGTCGTTCTTCCGCCTGCCGCAAGTCACCGCGACCGTGCATTGGGTCACCAACCAGGTCGTCATCACCAACTTGAGCGGCGGATTTCACGGGGGCGGAATTCAGGGCAGCCTGAGCTTTGACCTCGAACCAAAGAACAGCGCGAACTTCGGTTTCAACCTCGCCTTCACCAACGCCAGCCTGCCCGGCTTCATCGCGGATCTGAGCGGGAAGACCAACCGGCTGGAAGGCACCGTGGCCGGCACAGTCACGGTCACGAGCGCCAACACCACCAACTGGCAGAGCTGGCAGGGCTTTGGCGAGGTGCGGCTCGACGACGGCCTGCTCTGGGAAATTCCCATCTTCGGCCTGTTTTCGCCGGTGCTGAACGCCATCAACAAGGACCTCGGCAGCAGCCGGGCAAAAGAAGCGAAGGGGGCCTTCATCCTGACCAACAGCGTCATCTACACGAAGAACCTGGAAATTCTTTCGCCGCCCGCTCGCCTGCACTACGACGGCACGGTGGACTTCGCCGGGCAGGTCAATGCGAACGTCGAGGCCGAGATGTTCCGGGACACCTTTCTGGTCGGCCCGCTGTTGAGTCTGCTCACCTCCCCGGTGACGAAGGTGTTCGAGTATCGCGTGACCGGCTCACTCGCGAACCCGAAGAGCGAGCCACGCTTCATACCGAAGTTCCTCCTCCTGCCGTTGCGTCCATTTCAAACCATTCGCGAGTTCCTCGCGCCGGACAAGTAACGCCCAACCAAGCTGTCATCCCCACTCCTTGCTATGCCCCAACCCATCCGCGTTTCCGGCAAGCTCCGCCTGCGTGACTTCAACCCGCGTTACTGTGCCGGCCTGGAGAAGGAGCCGACGATCATGGAGACGGACCGGCTGTTGGAGCGGTTCGGCAAGCTCCAGGATCTCTTTTTTGCGAACGCCAACCGCGGCCTCATCATCGTGCTGCAGGGCATGGACACGAGCGGCAAGGACGGCACGGCGCGGCGGTTGTTTGAGTTCGTCGAGCCGGCCGGCGTGGAGACGGTCGAGTTCAAGGCCCCGAGTGCGCTGGAACTGGCGCATGACTATCTCTGGCGTGTCCACCAAGCGGTGCCGCGCTTCGGGCGCATCGGGCTCTTCAACCGCTCGCACTACGAGGATGTGCTGGTGGTGCGCGTGATGAACCTCCAGCCGCCCGAGGTGTGGAAGAAGCGCTACGACCACATCAACGACTTCGAGCGGATGCTCACTGACAGCGGCTACACGCTGCTGAAATTCTTCCTCCACATCAGCCACGAGGAACAGGCGGAGCGCCTCCAGACGCGGCTCGACGACCCGTCCAAGAACTGGAAGTTCGAGCCGGGCGACCTGGCGATGCGCGAGCGCTGGGACGACTTCATGGCGGCCTACGAAACGGTGCTGAACAGGACCTCGACGCCGTGGGCACCTTGGCACGTCGTGCCCGCCGACCGGAAGTGGTTCCGCGACTACGTCGTGGCCCAGATGGTCGTGGATACGATGGAGGAGTGGAACCTCAAGTGGCCGAAGCCCAGGGCGGACTTGCGGAAATTCCGGGTGAAGTGACACCCGAACACCAACGGCATTCCACTGGGGAGACATCACCAAAAAGAAAAAAGCCCCGGGACAACAATTTGTCCCGGGGCTTTGGAAAACTTAGCCGACTATCGGCGCGTGCGGCGCTTGACGTTGAGCTGCGTGAGCGAGTGGAGCAGCGCAGCCTGCACGGTGGCCTGTTCCTCGTCGGTGAGTTTTTCGGCGAGGCGGGCTTCGGCTTTCTTGCGGGCTTCCTCGGCCTTCATCTCATCAATATCGTCGGCCTTGATGGCCATGTCGGTGAGGATGGCCACGCGGTCGCCGGTGATCTGGACGAAACCTTCGCCGGTGGCGAGATAGTGATCCACCCCGCCCTTCTTGGCGACGATCTCGCCGTGGGCGATCTGGGTCATCAGCGGGATGTGCATCGGGTAGATGCCCATCTCGCCCTCAACGCCGGGGAGCGTGACCATGTCCACGTCCTCGGAGTAGATCTTCGCCTCCGGGGTGACGATTTCGAGTTTGAGTGTCGCGGCCATGGTTCAGAAAGGCTTCAGCCTTCTTTAATCTCGTCGATGCCGCCCTTGAGATAGAAGTTGTTTTCGCCGACGGCGTCGTGCTTGCCTTCGAGGATTTCCTTGAAGGCGCGGACGGTCTCGGCCACCGGCACCTGCTTGCCTTCGCGACCGGTGAAGACCTGCGCCACAGTGAACGGCTGGCTGAGGAACTTCTGGATTTTGCGGGCGCGGAAGACGGTGGTCTTGTCCTCGGGGGAAAGCTCGTCCATGCCGAGAATCGCGATGATGTCCTGCAAGTCCTTGTAGCGCTGGAGCACCTTCTGCACGCCGCGGGCGACGTTGTAGTGCTCCTCGCCGACGATGTCAGGCGTGAGCGCACGGGAGTTCGAGGCGAGCGGGTCCACAGCAGGGAAGATGCCGAGTTCCGCGATGGAACGCTCGAGCACGATGGTCGCATCCAAGTGCGCGAAGGTCGTGGCGGGCGCGGGGTCGGTCAAGTCGTCGGCAGGCACGTAAACGGCCTGGAAGGACGTGATGGAACCTTTCTTCGTCGAGGTGATGCGTTCCTGGAGGTTACCCATTTCGGCGGCCAACGTGGGTTGGTAACCGACGGCGCTCGGCGTGCGACCGAGGAGCGCGGACACCTCGGAGCCGGCCTGCGAGAAGCGGAAGATGTTGTCCACGAAGAGGAGCACGTCCTGGTTGTGCTCGTCGCGGAAGTATTCGGTCACGGCGAGCGCGGAGAGCGCGACGCGGAGACGCGCGCCGGGCGGCTCGTTCATCTGGCCGAACACGAGGCCGATCTTCGAGCCTTCCTCGAGGATAGGCAGGCCGTTCTCGCCGATCATCGGGTGGCCCTTGGCGTCCTTCTTGGTCTTGATGACGTTGGCCTCGATCATTTCGTTGTAGAGATCGTTGCCTTCGCGGGTGCGCTCGCCGACGCCCGCGAACATCGAGACGCCGCCGTGCAGCTTCGCGATGTTGTTGATCAGCTCCATGATGACGACGGTCTTGCCGACGCCGGCACCGCCGAACGCGCCGACCTTGCCGCCCTTTAGGAACGGGCAGATGAGGTCAATGACCTTGATGCCGGTGGTGAGCACCTGCGGGCTGGTGGACTGGTCCACGAGCGGCGGGGCGGAACGGTGGATGGAATTGTATTTGTCTGCCTTCACCGGGCCCTGCTCGTCCACGGCGTCGCCGGTGACGTTGAAGACGCGGCCCATGACGGCGTTGCCGACGGGCATGGAGATGGGCGCGCCGGTGTCGGTGATGGTCATGCCGCGCTTGAGCCCCTCGGTGGTGCTCATGGCCACGGCGCGGACCCAGTTGCCGCCGAGGTGCTGCTGCACTTCGAGCGTCAGCTTGGTCTTGCCCTGGCCGGGAAGGTCGTATTCCACGGTCAGTGCGTTGAAGATGGCGGGGAGTTGGTCCGTGAACTCAATGTCCAGGACCGGGCCGATGATTTGAACGATTTTGCCGGTGTTCATCGTGTAAAATTAGTTGCCCATCGCCATCTGGGCGGTGGTGATTTCCAAAAGTTCTTTCGTGATGTTGGCCTGGCGCAGCTTGTTGTATTCGAGCGTCAGGTCCTTGATGATTTGCTTGGCGTTGTCGGTCGCGTTCTTCATGGCGACCATGCGCGCCGACTGTTCCGAGGCCTTAGCCTCCTGCAAAAACTGGAAGACCTGATAGTTCAGGTAGTGCGGCAGCAGGTTGCCGAGCACCGTGGCGGCGACCGGCTCGAAGAGATACTCGCGCGTGGCCTGCCCCAGATCGGTCCCGGTCCCCTCACCGGCAAGGTCCGCTTCCAACGCCTTGATCTCGCCGAGCGGCAGCAACTGCCGCGACTCCGGCTTCTGAGTCAGGGTGTTGATGAAATTCGTGTAGAGCACGTCCACCGCGTCCACCTGGCCGCTCAGGAAGAGCTCCTGGGCAAACTTGGAAATCGCTCGCGCCTCGGCGAACTGCGGCGTGTCCTTGTAGCTGAACTCGGCGGCGAGCTCGCGCTTGAGCCGGCCCGCCCACTGCGCGCCCTTCTTGCCGGCGCAGATGAAGACGGTCGTGTCCTTGTCCCACTTGGCGGCCTCGCGGAGCAAGTTTGTGTTGAGCGCACCGCAAAGGCCCTTGTCCGTGGTGATGAGAATGAGCGCGCGCTTCTTGACGACCGCACGCTTCTCCATCAACGGGTGGTTGAACTCGCCCGCGCCCGCCGTGGCCGCTGCGAGCACCTCGTTCATCAACGTGGCGTAAGGCCGGCCCGCCAACGCGGCTTGCTGCGCGCGGCGCATCTTGGCCGACGCGACCATCTGCATCGCCTTGGTGATTTGGGCGGTGTTCTTGACCGACTTGATGCGCCGGCGGATGTCGCGTGTGCTGGGCATGGTGGGCTAAGACAGTTGGTCGCGGACTTACCGGTAGCTCTGCTTGAATTCCGCCACCGCCGCCTTCAACTCGGCCCCGAGGGCGTCGCTGATGGCCTTCTCGTTGCGGAGCTTCACGAGCAACGGCTCTTTGCGCGTAGTGAGGAAGTCGGTGAGCTTGTTCTGGAAATCCTTCACCTTCTCCACCGCCACGTCGTCGAGCAGGTTGTTCTGCATCGCGAAGAGGACGGCGGACTGAATCTCGACGGGCAGCGGGTTGTATTGGTTCTGCTTGAACAGCTCGACGATGCGCTTGCCACGTTCGAGCGTGGCCTGCGTCTTGGCATCAAGGTCGGAACCGAACTGCGCAAAGGCGGCGAGTTCGCGGAACTGCGCCAGCTCCAGCTTGATCTTGCCGGCGACCTGCTTCATCGCCTTGATCTGCGCGGCGGAACCGACGCGCGACACAGACAGACCGACCGAGATGGCCGGGCGAATGCCTTGGTAGAAGAGATCGGTTTCCAGATAAATCTGACCGTCCGTGATGGAAATCACGTTCGTCGGGATGTAGGCGGACACGTCACCGGCCTGCGTCTCGATGATGGGCAGAGCGGTGAGGGAGCCGTTGCCGTTCTTCTCGTTGACGCGCGCGGAACGCTCCAGCAGGCGGGAGTGCAGGTAGAACACGTCACCGGGATACGCCTCGCGGCCGGACGGACGCTTCAGCACGAGGGAAACCTGGCGGTAGGCAACGGCCTGCTTGGAGAGATCATCGTAAATGATGAGCGCATCCATGCCGTTGTCCATGAACCACTCGCCCATCGCCGCGCCGGAGAACGGCGCGAGATACTGGGCGGCGGCCGGAGCGTCGGCACCGGCGGCCACGACGATGGTGTATTCCATCGCGCCAGCCCGCTCCAACTCGGCGATGACGCGCGCGATGTTGGACTGCTTCTGGCCGACGGCCACGTAGATGTTGTAAACGGGACGGAAATCCTTCTGGCCAGCGTTCTGCTTGTTGATGCGGGCCTGATTGATCATCGCGTCCACACCGATGGTCGTCTTGCCCGTCGAGCGGTCGCCGATGATGAGTTCGCGCTGGCCGCGGCCAATGGGAATCATCGCGTCAATGGCCATGATGCCCGTCTGGAGCGGCTGGCTGACGGATTTGCGCTTCACGATGCCGGGCGCGATCTTTTCGACCGGATACTGGGCCGTGGCGGTGATGGCACCCTTGCCGTCCACCGGGCGGCCGAGCACGTCCACCACGCGGCCGAGCAGGCCCTTGCCCACGGGGACGGAGAGCAGCTTGCCGGTGGTCTTGACCTCGGAGCCTTCGCGAATCGAGAGGTAGTCGCCGAGCACCACGACGCCGACCTCGGTCTCTTCGAGGTTGAGCGCGAGGCCGATGACGCCGTTGCCGAAGTCGAGCATCTCGTTGAGCATCGCGTCGGTGAGGCCTTCAACCTTGGCCACGCCGTCGGAAATCTCGCGCACGGTGCCGACGTTCTGCCGGGAGACGGAGGTCTTGAGGCCCGAAATCTGGGCTTCGATGTCTTGCAGGATTGAGCTCATAGCAATTCGTTCAGTCGGAAAATTAAAGGGTGTCGTTCAAGGCGGCGAGCCGGCCGGCCACGCTGCCATCGTAAATGTCGCTGCCGGCCTTGATCTTCACGCCGGCGATCAGCGCGGGGTTGATCCAGAAGGTCACGTTCATGCCGGGCCCGTATTTCTGCGCCAGCGCGGCCTTGATGGCCTCCATCTGCGCCGGGGAGGACTCGACAGCGTTCTCTACCCGGGCGGACCGGCGTGCGAGATCCAGCTTCACGAGCCGCTGGAGGTGCGTGAGCGTGCCGACGTAGCCGCGGGGCTTCTGGGCAATGACCGCGCCCACGGTCTGGCGGACCTTGTCCTCGTTCAGGATGCCGCCCACGCAGCAGGCGTTGAACAACGTCTTGCCGTCGCGGCGGGCTTGTTTGCTGACTTTCATCGGCGGGCGCGGAAAATATCAACTAGGCGGCCAATTGACGAACCGCGTCATCGGCAAGCCGACCCTTCTGGTCGGCGGAAAGGATGTCACCGGTCGAACGGCTGGCGGCAGCCACCACCAAGCGGCCGAATTCCTGACGCAGCTCGCCCTTCATGCGGGCCAGTTCGGCGTCGTTCGACTGCTTGGCCTTGGCGATGATGCTGGCGGCATCGGCGATCGCCTTCTGGCGTTCAATCTCGGCGATCTTGGCGGCAGCGGCGCGGGCTTCCTCGATGATCTTCTGCGCCTGCTGACCGGCCTGACCAATCAGCTCCTGCGACTTGGCCTGTGCGTTGGCCAGTTCCTTGCGGGTCTTCTCAGCGTTCTCGATGCTCTCGGCGATCTGCGACTTGCGCTTCTCGAGCATCGCCAGCAACGGCGCGTAAGCGAACTTCTTCAGAATTATCGCCAGCAGGACGAACAGGACGACCTGCGAGATGAACAGTTGGGGGTGCCAGCCAAATGTCTCGCCCACTGCCTTCAGCGGGTTGTCGCCAGCGGCCAGGATGACAGGAAGATTCATGTTCGTTGCGCGTTAAAAGGGGACGCCGGACGCAGGGTTAGCCACGTCCGGACAATCATTACTTGACCAAGAAGATCGCGAAGAACACGACGCCTTCCGCCAGAGCGGCGAAGATGATCGCGTTGTTACGGATCTGGTCCGCGGCACCGGGGTTGCGCCCGGTGGCCTCGGCGGCCTTCAAACCGATAATGCCTACGCCAATCGCCGAGCCGATAGCGGCCAGACCGACGTGCAGGTTACCGGACAATTCTGCCAACATGGGCATCATACTTTTACCTTTCGTTTTTCTCCGAACGCCCCGGCAGTCTTGCCACCGTCTGACGTCCGAAATCGTTTAGTGGTGGTGACCGTGCTCGTGACCATGACCCTCACCATGACCGTGTGCACTGCACATGAGCGAGGTAAACACCGCCGTCAAGAGGGTGAACACCAGCGCCTGCACGATCCCGACCAGCAATTCCAAAAAGTAAAAGGGCAGCGGAATAATCCAGCCCAGCCACGGCACCAGCACCATCATGGATTCCAGAATGTTCTCGCCGGCGAACACGTTGCCGAACAAACGGAAGCTCAGCGACACCGGGCGGAAGGCGATGGAAATCACCTCAATCAGGCCCACGAAGAAGAACACGGCAATCATGAAGACGCCCATGAAGCCCTTGCCCCCCCCGCCAGCCGCGAAGATGTGCTTCAGGAAACCGCCCACGCCGAGGGCGGAAATGCTCCAGTAAAACCAGAGCACCGTGAACAAAACGGCCATCGCGGAAGTGGTGTTCAGGTCCGCGTTGCCACCGCGCAGGAGCGGCTCCCCGCCGTAGGTGATGGTGCCCACTCCCGGAATGAGGCCGAACCAGTTGGTGAACAGGATGAAGAAGAACAGCGTGCCGAAGAACCAGAAGGTGCGCTTGCCCATGTCCTCGCCCAGCAGCGTGCAGATGAACCCGTGCATCCCCTCCACAATCCACTCACAGAAGTTCTGCACACCCTGCGGCACCGCCGCAATGTTGCGCGTGGCCATCTGCGCCACCAGCACGATGATCAAGGCAACGATGATGGTGACAATCATCGAACTGGTCACCATGAGCGGGCCGATGTGGAACCGGGCGGCCGCCGGCGGCAGGCCGTGATGCTCGGCGTGGCCGTGGGCATCCTTTACGGCGTGCTCAACCGCTTTGCCAGCCTGGGCGGCCACATCGCCCACCGCCTTAGTGTCGGCGGCGTTCAGCGACCCCGGCAGCACCGCAAGCAGCAGGGCGAAAAGCAGAGTTTTGACGACGTTCATTGCAATCGTGATGCCCACCAAGCGACGAAAAGACGCGCCGGGCGACGGACGAAACGGGGCGGAGGTTGCTACGTCGTGATTTTTTTCACAAGCGGTTTTTTCCGCCCGCAAGGGGATTGAAGTTTCGCGCATCGTGGACAAGCGGCCGGCTTATCAGCCTGCCATGGGACTTTTTCCCTCCCGCATCCCAGTTCGGACGGGCTCTTGGGACTGGTGGCCTCTTTTCCGCTGCTGCCCCTGCAAGCGGTGGTGGGCACGACAGGACTTGAACCTGCAAGGATTGCTCCACTGGATCCTAAGTCCAGCGCGTCTGCCATTCCGCCACGTGCCCGACGGTGCTGGGCGCATCGTCCTCTTGCAGTTTTCCCACGTCAAGCAACGCCACACCGGAAGCCTCAGCTTGCTCGCACAGGTCGAACTTGCCTCGCTGACCATTTCTCGGCTCGCCGCCAACCGGGGATCTAGCCCAGATTCCCGCCGGCCGCCAACTAGGCAGCCGTTCCCGTGTTCACGAGTCGCAATCATTCTGTCATCGCCGCCGGGTTGGGCTGCGCCATCCTCTTCTGGGGCGCGAACAACACCGGCGTGAAGTATCTCGTGCGCGAGTGGCCGCCGGTGTGGATTGCCTGCAGCCGCATGTGGCTGGTGGGCCTGATTTTTTTCGGGCTGCTGCGATGGACGAGCCGGTTCGGCCCGACGCACCCGCTCACTCCGGAATTGCGCCGCAGCTTGTGGCGGCGCTCCAGTCTCAGTCTGGCGGTTTACGTCGTGGCCTTCACGGTGTCGTTGCAATTCACCTCGGCATCGCACGTCGCGCTGTATCTCAGCACCTCGCCGGTATGGGCGCTGCTGGCCGAGGGCGGACCGCAGGCGAACCGCGATTCACTCCGCCGCTATGCTGCGGCCGGACTGGCGTTGAGCGGGGTCCTGACGCTCTTCTGGCCGAAGTTGCAGGCAGGCGGAGGCGACTGGCGCGGGGACCTGCTGGCCTTGGGCGCAAGCTGGCTGTGGATGTTTTACGGCCGGCATTGCCGCGAACTCGCGCAAACCCTGAGTGGCGCGGAAATCACCTCCGCAACCATGTGGCGGGCCGCCGCGTGGCTCACGCCGGGGGCGATCTGGGAGGTCGCGCGAAGCGGGCTGGTTTTTGGCTGGGGGCTGATCGGCGTGCATGCCTATTGCACGGTGTTTGGCGGGGTCATTTCCTTCGCGCTCTACAACAACGCCCTGCGGCACTGGCCGGTGAGCCAGGTCCTGCTCTTCAGCAATTTCATCCCGGCCAGCACGATGATCTGGGCGTGGTGGCTGCTCGGCGAACCCGTCACGCCCACCTTCTGGCCAGCCATGCTGCTGGTGTTCGCCGGGGTGGGCCTGGGCCAATGGCGGACTCGCGCGAAAGCGAGCGAACCGCCAGCGCCGCCGCCCGAGTAAGCACCTGCTGGCCCACCCTTACTTGGCCTCGCCTGCGGTCAATCCATCGAACGCCGTCACCGCATCAGCCTTGGTCCAGAACCCGATCCGGCCGGGCTGGCTGATCTCGGTGTCCTTGCCTTCCAGCAGCAGCTTGCCGTTCAAGTGGCATTGAATCTGATCGCCGCGATGCACCACGCGCAACGTGTGCCATTGGCCGGCCGGAAGGTCCGTGTTGGCGTTGGCGAGCTGCTTGCGCTTGCCCGCGACCACCTTGTAGAGCCGGAAGTTGTCCTCCAAGGGATTCAGCCGCGCGACGTAGTAGTTCTGCGCGTCCTGATACCGCCAGACCAGCCCGCCGCCAGTGTCGATCTCGCCCTTGATCGCCTTGAAGGACACGGACAGATCGACATTCGCCGTCTTGGGACCGTCCGTGACGCAGAGGTTGAAAAGCGGGCTTGGTCCGGCCGAGGAAGTTTGGACCAGCGTCTTGGGCCCGTGCGGCGAAGAGGCATCCAACTGCACCTGCCACACGCTGCCCGGGCCTTCGCCGGTCTTAGCCGAAGTCCAGCCCGCCGGAAGCGAGCCGGGCGTGGCGTCTTCAAAGTTCCACTTCCGCCCGGGCACGTCCGCTGCGAACAGTGTCACACCCGCCAAACCCGCCACCACCAGCATGCTCTTGCAGTTCATGCCGGCACTCTCAGCCAACCGCGCAACCGTCATCAAGGGCGAAGCGCATCCTCATCGGGCCGACACGGCCTCATCCGTTGCTTCCGCGAGCACGCCGAGCGACTCCTCCAGCGCCTCACGCGGAATGGTCAGCGGCGGGGCAATCTTCACCGTCTGCCCCCACGCACCGACGGGCGCGAAGAGCAGCAGCCCCTTCCACATGCAGCGCTCAATGATCGCATGCGCAAGGTCGTGGTCGGGCTGCTTGGTGCCGGGCTTCACCGCCTGCATCCCCGCGACCAGGCCGCGCGCGGTGACGTGGCCGATGACGCTCGGGTGCTTCGCCTGAATCGCCTTCAAGCCTGCCAGCAGCACCGGCTCCAGGGCGGCGGCGTTTTCCGTCAGCTTGTCGCGGACAATCTTCCGCACGCTCGCCAGCGCGGCGGCGACGCACACCGGGTTGCCCGTATGCGTGCTCGTCATCGAACCGGGCGGGAACTGGTCCATGATGCTCTCGCGCCCGATGACCGCCGAGAGCGGCAGCGAGCTGCTGATGCCCTTGCCGCAGCAGATGACGTCGGGCGTCACGCCGTAATGCTCGAACGCCCAGAACTTGCCCGTGCGCCCGAAGCCCGCCTGCACCTCGTCGAAGGTCAGCACGATCTGGTGC
>CAIPBN010000402.1 GCA_903863315.1 uncultured Verrucomicrobiota bacterium
GGTGGTCCTCGCCCGGCCGGGCGGGGCGGAAGCACTTGAGATCCGGGTTTCCACAATGATCCAGCACGAAACGCGTGCCGGGACATTGCGCGGCGAGTTTGGCGCCATCCATCAGCTCAGGAGCGCGCATGCACAGATCGAAGCTGCGCCCCACCTCGCCGAGCAGGCGCACTCCGCGCACAAACTCCGGCCGCAGGCAGTATCCTGCCGGGGTGGCCGGGGAGTGCAGCACCCGGCGCACGCCCTTGAAGCGTGGGTTGCCCTGAAACTGCCGCACATAAGCCGCGAAATCCGGCGCATCCGGCCGGCCGCCGATGACCGCCCCCAGCATCGGCGTCTTGCCGGCAGCGGCGATGCCCAGCACCAGCTCCGCCTCGTTGCGCAGCGTTTCCTCCGCCACGTCCACCTCCATGTAAACGGCGCGCACGTTCAAGCCGGCGGTGGCGGCCAGATACTCCTCCGTGCGGTAGCTCTGGCGCAGCACGGCGGGCGCATCGCCCAGCCACGGCAGCTTCTGACTGCCCAAGTCCCACAAATGCTGGTGGGTGTCCACGATCAGCGGACTGGCGGGTTCGGAGACGGTGGCGCAACCACCTGCGGCGAGGGCTGAAACGGCCGCGGTGGACACGTGAAGGAACTGACGGCGGGTAGTTTGCATGGCCGTGATTTAACAGGGTGCCGGGGAAATGCCGTAGGAAAATGTGCGTGCAATCGTTCCTTTTCGTGCCTACGTTGCGTGCAATGTTCCCTCCAGCGGACACGAAAAGTTCTGCCGCCGTGCAGGCCGCCGTGGCCGGTATTTACGCCGGGATGTTCCCCAAGGCCGGGCCGGGCTATGTGGCCCGGGTGTTTGGCTGGGCGGTAGATGCGTTTGCCGGACGCTACCGGGATTACCAGCCGGTGGATGCGCTTTACCACGACTTCGAGCACACCCTGCAAGGCACCTTGTGCTACGCGCAAATCCTCCAGGGCCGCCACCATTCCGGCTGCCAGCCCGCCGTGCCGCAGCGGATGTTTGAACTCGGCCTGCTGGCCATCCTGCTCCACGACACCGGTTATCTGAAGGTGCGGGGCGACAACGAGGGCACCGGGGCCAAATACACCCTCATTCACGTCAGCCGCAGCGCGAACTTCGCGCAGCAGCTCCTTACCGAAAAGGCCTACAACCCGGAGGATGTTGGCCTGATCATCCGCATGATCCGCTGCACCGGGGTGAACGTGAAGCTGGACGCCATCCCGTTCCAAAGCGAGTTGGAGCGCATCGTCGGCTACTGCATCGGCACTGCCGACCTGCTGGGCCAGATGGCGGCGCGCGACTATCCGGACAAGCTGCCCATCCTCTTCGCCGAGTTCGCCGAGTCCGCGCGCTACAGCGGCACCAAGATGATGTTTGAAAGCGCCGATCATCTGGCCCGGATGACCGGCGGGTTCTGGGAGAAATACGTCCTGCCCAAGATTCAGAACGACTTCCAAGGCGTCTATCGCTACCTCAGCGCGCCCTATCCGGACGGTCCCAACCCGTATCTCGCCAGCATCGAGGCAAACCTGGAGCGGATCCGGCAACAGCTTGCCGAGCCGGTGGTGGTCGCCGCCAAGTAACCTCGCCCGTAGGAGACGACGTGAGGAGTCTCTGA
>CAIPBN010000403.1 GCA_903863315.1 uncultured Verrucomicrobiota bacterium
AGAGCCACTTGCAAAACCCAACTGACAGGGTGAATTTCGCCGTCAATTCGCGATAATTCGGCGAGACGCCCGCGCCCAGTCTTTGGTATCATGCGTTTGCGAATCCAACAGATAACAACAGTAGAAACCAGAGCGCAGGCGATGTCGCTTAAAGACACACTATCCTCATACTGGCTCCACATTCAAGAGGAACTTCTGCCCTGGCTGAACGAGACCACCTGTGGTCCGCTGACCGAACACCACAAGCAGCTTGTCAGTGTTTTGGGCATGGCACGGATCGAGGCGTTTCTGCCGAGCTGGCATGGGCTCCCAGGACGTCCATTATCTGAACGCACTGCGTTGGCCCGCGCTTTCATTGCTAAATCGGTATTCAATCTGCCCACCACCCGCCTGCTGATCGACATGCTGTCCGCCGACAAAACGTTACGCTATCTATGCGGCTGGCAGCGCGCGGGCGAGGTGCCCAGTGAGGCTACGTTCTCACGCGCCTTCGCCGAATTCGCCACCAGTGCCTTGCCGTCCAGGTTGCACGCGGCACTGATCCAGGAAACCCACAAAGATCGCTTGGTTGGTCATATTTCGCGCGATAGCACGGCGATCGATGCCCGCGAGAAGCCGGTGAAACTAGACCAGCCAGTTTCCGCTGAGCAACCGAAACACAAACGCGGCCGGTCCCGCAAGGGAGAGGTCCGCCAACCACCGCCGCCCAGCCGGATAGAGCACCAACTGGAAATGGCCAAAACTGGCGTGTCAGCGACCACGATGCTGGCGGATCTGCCACGGCATTGCGATGTGGGAACCAAACAAAACGCTAAAGGCCACAAGGAGTCCTGGATCGGCTATAAGTTGCACATCGACACCGCCGATGGGGGCATACCGGTCAGTTGCGTGCTGACCGCTGTCTCTGTGCATGACAGTCAGGTGGCCATTCCGCTCGCCACCATCACCGCCACACGGGTCACCAGTTGTTATGACCTGATGGACAGCGCCTACGACGCCGAAGCGATCAAACAACACAGCCGATACCTGGACCATGTGCCAATCATCGACATCAATCCACGCGCCACGCCGGGGTTGAAGCAGGAACTGGCGGACGAAGCGAAGCGGCAGCGTTGCGTCGGGCATCGCCCGGCGGAACAGGTTCGTTACGGTGAACGGAGCACGGCTGAGCGGGTCAACGGGGGAGTGAAAGACAACCACGGCGGCCGGACGGTGCGGGTCAGGGGAGCGGACAAGGTGATGTGTCACCTGATGTTCGGGGTTCTGAGCTTCACGGTGCTGCAACTGGTGCGTCTGGTAATTTAACGGTACTTCAGCGGCAACTCGCTCACCTTGCCCGTGAACCTTCGGGCGAGGACGCTACCCATTTGCCCGTCCCGGCCGAAAACGGCTGCTCGTCGCCTCGGAGGATGGAAATCAGGCGCAATCACGCAGATTCTATCCAGGGTTGTCACGTCCGATGGAATTTCGCGCATATTCGGCTTCGAGTTTTGCAAGTGGCTCCCTTCAGTCAAGACAGATACGCCGCGGCTCTGCAGGGCCTTGATCCCCTTCTGAAGTGGTGCGTCAGTTGAGAGCGTTGAACAGCCCTGGGGGCGGGGCAGGGGAT
>CAIPBN010000404.1 GCA_903863315.1 uncultured Verrucomicrobiota bacterium
CGACCGCGAAGCTCGCCTTCGCCAACAGCGCGGCGAACGTGGACACGCTCGGCAACTCGCGTCCGCTCATCAACCTCAACCCCGAGAAGCACCTCACCGCCGGCAAGGTGTTCATCGTGCCGGGCCGCTCCGAATTCGACGCGCCGGACGCGAAGATGTCCGTCTTTGAAGGCCAGGATTACTCCACCGGCCTGGTCAAGAACCCGGTCACCGGCACCACCGACCGCAAGTTCGGCGGCCTCATCCGGGGCGACAAAGACTGCGGCTGGGATCCCGGCGTGGTGGGCCGGTTCTTCGCCGTGAACGAAAAGTCCGAGAAGACGCCCAAGGGCAATTTCCGCTGGTATCTCATCACCAAGTTCACCGCGCATCCGGACGGCCGGAAGGACATTGAAATCCAGCGCTTCTGGTGGGGGGCCAAAAGCGCGGGCAGCCCGACGCTTTACCGCCCGGAGAACTACACGTGGGACGGACACCTCGCTCCGCTCAGCTACATCATCGCCCCGGGCACCTACGTGAACGACGTCTCCCGCGCGGTTCCAGGTGGCGACCGCGGCGGCCAACGCGTGCTCGGCGTGGCGCCGCATTCGGCACAGGGGACCAAGTTCGACTTCGCGAAGGGCGACAAGATCGAGCAGGCCATCGGCCCCGACCCCTTCAAGCCGCAGGTTTTCCGCGCTTGGATGTGGGAGGATGTGCCGGGCCAGTTCCCCGCCGCCGTGCTCGATACCGCCAACAACGGCGCGGTGTCCCGCTACTCGGTCGTCAGCGTCCGCGGCGGTCCGGCGAACCTGGATGACCTGGGCAAGCGCCACGAACCCAAACCCGCTTGGGACAACATCTTGGTGCAGGACAGCGCCGCCACCGTGGGATTCAACCTCAAGGCGGACTTCGCCAATGCGGCCATCCTCTTCCACCAGCCCAACCGTGAACAGCCAATCAAGTGGCACTACGGCCAGGCCACCAACGCACCCGACGAGGCGCCGAAGACCGGCATCACCCGCGCGGTGAGCACCCCGGCTGTCCCGGTGAAAGTGGCCTCGCTTACGGTGAGCCGCACGACCGGCGAGTTCCAGTTCGCGGGCGGCGGCGTGCAAAGTGGCGGACCGGTCTCCAGCGTGGCCGGCCTCTCCGGCGATGCCCGCCCCGCGCGGAACCTGCGCGGCAAGAACGTGCCGGTGAAGGCCGGGGAAAAGTCGGTCCGCGTCCGCTTCCCTCAGGCCGAGGCAGACGGCGACTATGCAGTGTTTCTCGAACAATCCTGGCTCGGGGCGCGCGCCATCAGTGACAAAGGGCCCGACGGCTTCACCGTGACTTTCGCCACCGCCGCCCCGGACAAGGCGACGCTGGACTGGATGCTGGTTCGCTGAGCCCGCCTTCGGATGGCAGCCTCGACGCGGGCTGGGGCGCGGGTGGATTTGAAATATCGGCAGGTGGGCTGGCACCATGGGCGGGCCGTTGCATTCCTCTGGGCAGGCCGCTTAAATCCGTCCGCCTAACCGACGCCCTTACCATGAAGCATTGTCTCCTTTCCTCATTGGCGCGCGCCAGCTTTGCGCTGCTGTTCGCCACCGCTGCCCTGTCCGCCGCCGAGCCGCTCCGCGTGTTCATTCGCGCGGGGCAGTCCAATCGCGGTCAAGAAGTCCACGCACACCCGCGCTTCCTCGGCGAGTGGACCAAGCTGCTCACCGAGCGCGGCCTGAAGGTGGACGGCGGTCTTGAACTGCCGACAGCCGAGCAACTCGCCAGGACCGATGTGCTCGTGATGTTCGCGCAGGACGGCGGGGCGTTTCCGAAAGGCCCGTTGCGCGATGGCTTCGAGGCCTTCCTGAAGCGCGGCGGCGGCGTGGTGGTGCTGCACACGGCGGCGGTGCCCACGCGCAGCATTGAGGACGGCTCGGACTACTGGAAGTCCGTCATCGGCGGCTCGTGGGTGCATGGGAAGACAAAGTGGCTGGAGGGCAAGATGTCCTTCTACTACGTCAACCGCACGCATCCCATTTCGCA
>CAIPBN010000405.1 GCA_903863315.1 uncultured Verrucomicrobiota bacterium
CTCGCGGCGGCGGACATGCACCAGCTCACCAAAGACGAAATCGGCAATCGCGCGGCCGATGTCGGCAAAGGTGTTGCCGTTGAAGAAGAGGAACGGCGCCCGTTTGTGGCAGCTCCGCAGGAAATCCAGCGTCTCGCCGAGGGTCAGGACTTGCTGCTCTTTGATTCGCCAGTCGGCTGCGACTGCTTCATGGCTCTCTGAATTCTCGCCGTGCTGCGCTCGACCTCTTTCGCACGCTCCTCGGTTGAGGCTGGTGACAAACTCCCAACTCCGGTTTTTGAGAAAAGCGGCTCGGGCTTGTAACGGTGATTGTTCGCCAGGACCTCCTCCATGATGTCCTGATCGGTCAGGTGTTCCAGCAGGTCGAGGCGGAGTTTCATCGGGCATAACGTAGCGCAAGTCGGGGCGGCGCGCCAAGGGGGATTCCCGCCGCGCGGGTCAGAACTTCACGTCTCCCAGATACTTCAGCGTCTGCGGGATCTGCTCCACGACGGTCGGGGACTCGTCCTCGATGAAGTAGTATTTCACGCCGCTGGCCTGCGCAGCCTTGAGGATGGCCGGCCAGTTCATCTGGCCGGTGCCCAGCGGCACATCGTTGGTCACGTCCGTCTTGCCGGTGAGGTCGCCGATCTTCACGCCCTTTTTGAGGTCCTTGAGATGCATGAGCTCCCAGCGGCCCGGATACTTCGTGAGCCACTTCACCGGGTCGTGGCCCGGAAAGACCACCCACAGCACGTCCAGCTCAAAGGCCACATGCTTGGGGTTGGTCTCCTTGATGAGCAGGTCCATGAGCGTGCCGTCGCCGTGCGGGTGAAACTCGTAGCCATGCGCGTGGTAGAAGACCTTGATGCCCTGCTTCGCGCCCAGTTCGCCCGCCCGGTTGAAGACCGTGATGGCATCGCGCGCGGCGGTCTCGTTGAAGGGCGGCTTGTGGGAGATCCACGCACAGCCGGCGTATTGCAGGCCGATGGCCTTGGCCTCAGCGAGCACCTTCTCCGGCTCGGTCTTCCAACGGTCGTAGGGGAAGTGGCCGCTGACGGGCTTCAAGCCGTGCTCGGCGAGCAGCGCCTTGAACTTCTCCGGCGGGAGGTTGTAGGTGCCGGCGGTCTCGACCAGCTTGAAGCCGAAGTCCGCCGCCTGCTTGAGGGCCTTGGGTGGGTTTTGCGTGGCGATGCCGCGCAGGCTGTAGAGCTGGAGGCCGGTGGGGCCTTTGAAGCTCGCGCCGGTGCCGACCTCGGCGGCAGGAGCGGTGAGACTGAAAAGCGTGAGCAGGGCGAGGACAGGAACGGCGTGTTTCATGCGCCTCGTATAGCGGGGGACGCGCCGGAGGGAAAGCGAGTTTCCACGGTTCCGCCCGTTGCTCAGGGCCGGCCGTAAAGCTTCTTCAACGTGTCGGCGTTGTAGCTGCGGATGGTGCCGGTCGGTGACTTCACCTTGAGCGAGCCTTTGACAATCTCTACGACCACGCCGGCGTAGCCCGGGATGTCCACATGCTTGCCGTAGGCGCATTGCGGGAAATCGGCCTGGGTCGCGTAAGTGCGGATCGCGCGGACCGGCGCGGAGAAATCCGGATCGGCGATGAAAACCCGCGCGGGTGGCGTGGGCTCGGGCTCCTCTGGCTCGGGCTTGCGCTCGGTCATGGGTTTGGGCCGCTCCATGGAGAGCACTTGCGGGTCCGGCTTGGTGCGATCCGGCGGGGCGAAGAGGGTCTTGAGACGGTAAGCGTTGAAGCGCTGCGAGATGCCCTCGGGCGAGCGCACCTTGAGGGACTGGTTGACGATTTCCACCACCACGCCGGCAAAACCGTGGATGCTGACATACGCTCCGAGTGCGCATTGCGGGAAGTCCGGCCGCTCCGTCCACTGGCCGATCGGCTGGGGAGTGCCGGAAAAATCCGGCTGGCTGACCGCCTTGCTCGCTGGCGCGGCCGGGGTTGATTCGTGGTCGGGACTGGGAGATTCAGGCGACTGCATCGGATGAACACCTTCGCCGGATGTCTGCGGGAAGGCGAATGGAATCGGGAAAAATTTCACTCCTGCTGTTCTAGCGCGCGGAATCCGAAACAGGACGTCGCCCGGTTCCCAGACAGGCTCTAGGCGTGGGCCGTGAGCAGGTAGCTGCGGAACTGCTCGTAGTCTGCGTCCATGCGGTCGTAGTCCTCGGCCATCTGCAAGCCGGCGGTCATCGCGGCCGGCACATCGGGCGCCCAGCCAACGACCTTCTCGACTTCCTCGGGGAACTTCGCCGGGTTCGCGGTCTCGACAATGACGGCAGGGGTGTTCCCGAGCGGCTCGACGGTGCACCAGTCGAGGAAGCCCTGCCACGCGACGACGCCGTGGGGTTCGAGCAGAATTTGATACTTGTTCCAGAAGTCCCGCAGCGAGGTGCGCGTGCGCGCGTCGTTGATGGAACTGGAGAAGATGTCGCGGCGCATCGCAGCGAGGTCGGGCTGCTTGTGAATCTTGCCCGTCTCGTCCATCTGGCCGCCGTAAACTGCGACGAGCCGCGCGAGGTTGCTCGGGTGGCCCACGTTCATCGCGTTGGAGACGGAGTTGCGCGAGGGCGAAATCTTTTCGTAAACACCACTGGTGAGGTAGCGCGGGAAGGAGTCGTTGTCGTTGACCGAGGCGATGATTTTCCGCACGGGCAGGCCCATCTCACGCGCGACGACCGCGCCCATCATGTCGCCGAAGTTGCCGCTCGGGATGCTGAAGACCATCGGCTGGCCGGGCCAAGCCAGGCGCGAGGCAGCGTAGAAGTAATACACGCTCTGCGGCAGAAGCCGGCCGATGTTGATGGAGTTCGCCGAGGAAAGGTGGATGTGCTCCAGCGCGGGATCGGCGAAGGCGCGCTTCACCATCGCCTGGCAGTCATCGAACTTGCCGCCCACAGCCACGGTGCGGACGTTGTCCTTGAGCGTGGTCATGAGCTTGCGCTGGCTCTCGCTGACCTCCGCGATGGGGAAGAGCACGATGACGCGGACGCCGGGCACCTCGTGAAACGCGTGCGCCACGGCCGCTCCGGTGTCGCCGCTGGTGGCGGTGAGAATGGTGACCTGGCGGCCGTCCTCCTGCAAAAACCGGCCGAACATCTGCGCCATCATCTGCGCGGCGAAGTCCTTGAACGATGCCGTCGGGCCTTGGTCCAGCCGCATCAGATACACGCCTCGCTGGATGACTTCGAGCGGGACGCCGAAGTCGTAGGCGCGGTCACACATCGCGGCAAGGGCGTCGTCAGGGATGACGCCGGCGGTGAACTTCCGCAGCACGCGGAAGGCGACCTGCCGATACGGCAGCTCGGCGAACTCGGCGATTTCCGCCGGCGAGAGGCGCGGGAAGGATTCGGGCAGATAAAGGCCGCGGTCGGGCGCCTGCCCGGCAAGGAAAGCCTCGCGGAGGTTTACGGCGGGAGACTGGCCGTTGGTCGAGCGGAAAAGGAGCTGGCTCATCTTACTCGAAACTTTCCACCCGAATCATCACGGGCGCGGATTTCACCACCGGCAGTTTCGCCACGGCGGCGAGGGCCTTGCGCATCGCGGCGTTGGGCGCGTCGTGAATCATCAGGATGACCGGCACCGTCACGCCGTCGTGGCCTTCGGGCTGGATGATGGAGGAGATGCCAATCTTCGCCTTCGCGAGGATGCCCGCGATTTTCGCGAACACACCCGGCCGGTCCTCGACCGTTAGCCGCACGTAGTAGCGCGACACCACGTCATCCATCGGCAGCACCGCGCCGGCGCGCTCGTGCGGGATGAAGGGCGGGATGCGGTTCTTGGTGCCGCACTTCAGGTCGAGCGCGGCGTCGGCCAAGTCGCTCAACACCGCGCTGGCCGTGGCGTCCTGACCTGCGCCGCGCCCGTAGTAAAGCGTGTCACCCACCACGTCGCCGCGCACATAGACGGCGTTGAACACGCCGTTGACGTTGGCGAGGACGTGGGAGTTGGGGACGAGCGCGGGATAGACAGAGACTTGAATTGCGGACGGGCGATTGCGGGATGTGGACTTCCTGCCTGCGCCGTTCGCTGTCTTCACGCAACCAAGCAGCCGGATGGTGTAACCCAGCTTGCCAGCGAACTCGATGTCCTGCCGCGTAATGCTACGGATGCCTTCGGTGTAAATCTGCTTGGGATTGACCCAGAAGCCGTGCGCGAGGCTGGCGAGGATGCCGGTCTTGTGCGCGGCGTCGTGGCCGTCAATGTCGAGGTCTGGTGGCGACTCCGCATAGCCGAGGCGCTGGGCGTCGGCGAGCACGGCGGCGAAGTCCGCACCCTCGTCCTTCATGCGCGTGAGGATGTAGTTGCAGGTGCCGTTGACGATGCCGAAGAGCCGCGTGATGCGGTTCCCGATGAGGCCCTCGCGCAGCACCTTGATGATGGGGATGCCACCCGCGACGCTCGCCTCGTAGTAGAGATTCGTCCCGTATTGCTGGGCTGCTTCGAATAATTCCTCGCCATGCGCGGAGAGCAACGCCTTGTTCGCCGTGACAACAGGCTTGCCGAGCTTAAGCGCCGCGAGCACGACCTGCCGCGCGGTCGTGGTGCCGCCCATCAATTCGACAACCAAGTTTACCGCCGGGTCCGCGACGACGCTGTGCCAGTCGGTGGTCAGCAGGCCGGCGGGAATTTTGACCGCGCGGGCCTTCTTCAAGTCGCGCACGGCGACGCGCGCGACCGTCAGGGACACGCCAAGCCGCGAAGCCATGAGCGCACCGTTGCGCTGGATGGCCTGGAACACGCCACCGCCAACGGTGCCGCCGCCAATGATGCCCAGATTCACCTGCCGCATAGAGGCGCGGACACTACTGGATGACAGCGGCCAGACAATTCCTTTTTGACCGCGCGATGCGGACGTAAAGCCAAGCCGACCACCGTTAGGCGAATGCTTCGCGGATCACCTTGGCGGTTCCCGCCACGCCGGTGAGCCGCTCAGGCCGCCCGTTGTGCTCGAAGAACAGGTCGTCGTTGGCCAGGCCCATGGCGTGCAGGATGGTGGCGTGGAAGTCTTTCACCGACTTCGGGTCCTGCTCCGCGCGCAGGCCGATGGCGTCCGTCGCGCCGACGCTATGCCCGCCCCTCACGCCGCCGCCCGCGAGCCAGCCAGTGAAGCCGTAGGGATTGTGGTTGCGGCCCGCGCCGCCCTGCAGCATCGGCGTGCGGCCGAACTCGCCGGCCCAAACCACGAGCGTGTCGTCGAGCATTCCGCGCCGCTTGAGGTCGGTGAGCAGCGCGGCGGTGGCCTGGTCGGTCTGGTGTGCGTTGCGCTCGGCGTATTCCTTGTTGTTGTCGTGGCCGTCCCAGCCGTATTTGTCCACGCCCTGATAGACCTGCACCACGCGCACGCCGCGTTCGAGCAGGCGGCGCGCAAGCAGGCACTGGCGGCCGTATTGCGCCTTGATGCGTTTGGGATCATTGACCCCGTAAAGCTCCAGCGTCGCCGCCGATTCACCGGACAAGTCGCCGACATCCAGCGCCTCGGACTGCATGCGATAAGCCAGCTCATAGGCGGCAATGCGCCCGTCGAGGTCGAGCAGGCCGGGCCGGGCGTCGCGATGTGTTTTGTTGAAGGACTGAATCAAATCGAGCGTGGCGCGCTGCGTGCCGGCCAGCTCGGCGGGCGGCTTGAGGTTGAAGACCGGTTCGCCCTCATGGCGGAACTTCGTCGCCTGAAACGCTGCCGGAAGAAACGCATTCGACCAGTTCGCCGTGCCGCCGAACCCGCCAACCTGAAAAAGCACCACGAAGCCCGGCAGGTTCTGGTTCTCCGAGCCGAGGCCGTAGGTCAGCCAGGAGCCGACGCTGGGCCGGTCGCCGAGGATGACGCCGGTGTTCATCTGGTAGGTCGCGGGCGCGTGATTGGATGATTCGCAGTGCAGCGACTTGATGAAGCACAGGTCGTCCACATGCTTCGCGGTGTGCGGCATCAGATCGCTCACCCACGCGCCACAGCGACCGTGCTGCGCCCACTTCCACGGGCCAGCAGCCAGCTCGTTCTTCGACGAGTTGAAGACGCCACCGACCTTGTCCTTGATGCTTTTGATACTGTCCGGCACGGGCTTGCCGTGGAGCTTGTGCAGCTCGGGCTTGTAGTCGAACAAGTCCATGCTCGGCGGGGCACCGTATTGGAAGAGCCAGAGCACCCGCTTGGCCTTGGCCGCGAAGTGCGGCTGGCGCGGCGCGAGCGGGTTCATCAGGTCGATGCGCCGGTTCTGCGAAAAGTTCTGCCCGCGCGCGGAACCGGCGAGCAGCGCCGACATGGCGAGCGCACCCGCGCCCCCGCCGGCGCGAAGCAGAAAGTCGCGGCGGGCACTGACAGAGGCAAACCGGGGTGAAGTCATTTGCCCTTCGAGGGTTTGCTGGGCGGCAGCCGGCGCTCGAACTTGAGCAGGGCGTTTTCGAGCTGGAGGAGGTGCTTCTCTCGCTCGTGCGTGCCATTCTCGCGGTCACGCTGGACCTCGCGCGCAAGGAATTCCAACTGCGCTTTGAGTTGAGCTTGCTCCTGGGACAACCCGTTCAGCCGCTCCTCCACCTTGTTCACCCGATCCCAGAGGGCGTAGCCGCGTTGGAACAAGCCGATAAAAGCTTTCCACATACTCACGGCTCCAGCTTCGCCAGCAATTTTTCGATGCGTTCGGAGGTCGCGCGGGAGGTTTTTCGCATGCGCTCCCAATGTTTATCGCGCTCCGCCATCTGTCCCTGAATCACGGCAACTTTCTGGTCATACTCCCGGAGTGCAGCGAGCACATCGGCTTCGGTGACTTCGGCTTCGGGAAGGGTCATGGCTTTGGTTGGCATGGGACGAAATTAAGAGTTGCCCGGCAGGGCGTCAACTGGCGGAAAGGACCTTAATCCACATACACAAACTCGTTCACGTTCAGCAGCGCGCGGCAGAACTCGGACAGCGTAGTCTGCCCGTGCTTGGCGAGAAACGCGGTGGCTTGCTGGCGCTCGTTCGCGGCGGGCGCACGTCCCAAGGCAAGCCAAACAGCGCGTTCGATTTGCTTGCCGGTGTCGTCGCCCGCTTCAGTGGCGACACGGGCGGCGAGGGCTTTCGCGGCACGTTGCGAGAAGTCGCTGTTCAACAAGTTCAGGGCCTGCGGGGCGACGGTGGTCACATCGCGGCGGGCACAGGAGAACGAGGTGTCGGGCAGGTCAAAGACTTGCAGGAACGGCAGGGGCACGCAGCGCTTCTGGATGAGATAGAGCGAGCGCACGTCGCAGTCGTCCTCCTTGTCCGCATACCAGCCCTGGCGACGGCCGCTATCCTTGCCTTCAAGCCCTTCGAGCACGCCCGGCTGGGCCTTGAGAATCTCGTCCGGCAACGGCGGCCAGAGCGGCTTGCCGCCCGCGTGCGGGCGAAGCTTGCCCGACACGGAGAGCAGGGTGTCGCGCATCGTCTCGGCGTCGAGGCGGCGCGGGTTTTGACGCCAGAGGAGTTTGTTTTCGGGGTCGGCTGCGGGTGAGGGTGCGAGGGTGTGAGGGTGCGAGGAAGGTGACTTTCGCACGGCACTACTTTCGGACGCTCGGACCCTTGCACTCTCATACCCCGACACCTGCCGGTAGGCCGCGCTCGTCACCATCAACCGGTGCATCGCCTTCACGGACCAGCCGCGGGCGATGAACTCCGTGGCGAGCCAGTCGAGCAGCTCGGGGTGCGTGGGCTTGGGACCGGCGTAACCGAGATCGTTCGGGTTGGCGAAAAGGCCTGCGCCAAAATGGTGCTGCCAGAGGCGGTTCACCAGCACGCGCGCGGTGAAGGGATTGGCGGGCGACGCAATCCACTCGGCCAGCGCGAGCCGGCGGCCCGTGGTGCCGGAGGGCGGAGGGTTCACCTTTGCCGGATTCGGGTCCAGCACGGACAGGAAGCCGGGCTGAACCTCATCGCGTGGCTCGGTGAAATCACCCTGGTAAAAGAGCTTCGTCGGCTCCGCGTTGCCGTCGCTCGCCGCCATCGCGACAGTGAACGCGCGCTTCTGTTTCTTCAGCGTGTCCACGTTCGCGGCGGCTGCGGCGTGCAATTTCTTGCCGGCCTCGTCGAGGGCGGCGACGGCGTCCTTGTCGGCAACCTTCAGCTTCTCCAAGTGCGGCGCGAGCTTCTTCTTCGTGGCGTCGTCGCGCTTGGCCTCGTCGGTCTTGAGCAGTTCTTGAATGTCAGCGGGCAGCTTGGCGATGCGCTCATCCCGCAGCTTCTGGCGCGCAGATGAAAGTGCTTCGTCCGCCGCCTTCGTCGCCTCGGCCACCTGCTTGTCCACGGCGGCGTTGTGGGCCTTGATGGCGTCCTGCTCGGGCGCAAGGTCGATGGGCAAGTCGTCGCGGGATTTTACGGCGGCGAAGAAGGCGCGGAAGCGGAAATGATCCGCCTGCGTGAGCGGGTCGTATTTGTGGTCGTGACAGTTGCAGCAGGAGAAGGTGAGGCCGAGGAACGCGCTGCCGGTCGTGTTCACGAGGTCCGCCATCAGATCATTCCGCTGCTTGCGGTCCTCCTGAAAGATGCTCGCCGTGCTGTCGTAGGTGCCGAGTCGTAGAAAGCCCGTGGCGATGAGCGCATCCGCTTCGGTGGCCGTCTTCGGCGGGCCGCTCAACAGCTCGTCGCCGGCGACCTGCTCGCGGATGAAGCGGTCGTAAGGCTTGTCCGCATTCAGCGACCGCACGACGTAATCCCGGTAGCGCCACATCTCCGGGCGGAACTCGTCGCGTTCATGGCCGTTGGTGTCGGCATAGCGGACCACATCGAGCCAGTGCCGCGCCCAACGCTCGCCGTAGCGTGGGCTGCCCAGCAGTTTGTCCACCAGTTGCTCATACGCGCGCGGTGAAGCATCGCGGACAAACGCCTGAACTTCCTCCGGCGTGGGGGGAAGGCCGACGAGATCGAAGTAAAGACGGCGGATCAGCGTGCGCGGGTCCGCCTCGGGGGAGAAGGTGAGTTTGCGCTCGGCGAGCTTGGCGAGGAGGAAGCGGTCGATGGGGTTGGAAGAAGTAGTCAGTGGCCAGTTTTCAGTTTTCAGTGGGGAAACTTTGCTTCCAATCCCGCCTTTGCTGCCGGGCGCACTCTTTGCCGACTGAACACTTCCTCCCGGCACCGCTGGCCGCACCGGAGCCTTCAACGACCACAAGTCCAGCCGCTCGCCGCGCCAGATTTTGCGGACGGGGTTTTCTGGGTCGGTCCAAGCATCACCAAGAGATCTGTTCGGGCTTGCAACCTTCAGTGCAAGCTGGCCGGTGCCCGGCGCATAGGCGTCCAGACTGGCCACGTCGGGACCAAGGATGACGCTGTCGAAGAGGGCTTCCTCTCCCTTGTCGCATGTTGGCGCGAGGCCGGTGAGCGTGCAGTTGCCGAGGTCTTTCCAGAGATCCACCGTCACGACTGTCCATGTGATGGGCGCGGCGTCCCCGACGGAGATGGCGGCCCAGCCGGTCGTGTTCGGTCCGGCGACGTAGCGACCCTTCGGATCTTTCGCATCCGGCCAAGCACCACTGCGGGCCAGCTCAAACATCACACTGCCACCGCCGCGCTTCTTCCACGCGAACCGCATGAACCGCACCTGTCCCGCCGTCGGGCGCTCGCGCACCTCGAAGTTCCAGCCGGGAATCTTCACGCCCTCACGCTGGAGCGGCGTCACGCCCAGAGCGGCCTTGCCCCGGAAGACGTCGTCCATCACCAGCCTGGCCCGACCGTTGCCGCTGGTGAGCACGGCGAGGAACTCAGCCTCGTCCTCGAACAGCACGGCTACCGGCTCTGGCCACGGCGCACCGTCCCTCACCCACGCTTCGATCGCGGCGACATCCTTGGCGGGCAACTTCTCCTTCGGCGGCATCGCCAAGTCCTTCGTCGCGTGGCGGACAGCCTGGAGCAGGATACTTTTCTGCCCGTCGCCGGGAACCAGGGCGGGACCATGCTCGCCGCCCTTGAGCGCGGCGGCGCGGGAATCGAGCCGCAAACCACCTTTCTGCTTATCCGGGCCGTGGCAAGAGATGCACTTCTGGTCCAGAAGCGGCTTGATTTGGTCCTGAAAGCGAACGGAATCAGCGCGCAGAGAACCGGCGAGACAGACGGATAGCGCGAATAGCAAGGGCTGGAGACTTCGCGCAATGGTCATGACAGTCAAAAAGTGACGCCGTCCAGCTTGTGGCTCTTCAGCCGCCGCCGGAGAGGCCTGCAACCGCAGGCGGAGCCGTCTCCTTGACTTGACACGTCCCGCTTGTTCCGCCCGTCCATGTCCAATGACAAAGGGCTTGGAGATGCTCTTGATCAACGGCGTGAAGCCCAGACCCTTGCCATCCGGCAGGAAGAACAGGCCCGAGTTGTAGCTGCAGATGCGCTCCACGGCGGTGAGGAAAAGCACTTTTCCGGTCGCGGCTTCGGCTGCCCAGACGCAGATGCCCTCGTTCGCCCACATGCCGGCGACGCAATAAGCCACGCGATCATCTGCCAGCACGCCCGTGCGGTTCGGCCAGCGCGGATCATGCGGTCATTTCCAATTCACTGGTCCGCCTCCGGCGCGGTGCGGAAGGCCCACAGCAACCGGCCCGTCGTCCGCACCGAAATACGCCCGCCCGCAATCTGCAGAGCGACCCGCCCGGGTCCACCTGTGGTGATCTGTCAGCGCAACTTGCCGGTGCGTCGGCCAGTCCTCCGCAGGCAACCGCTCGCGTGGATCGGCTCCACCAGCACGCCAAGCCAGCCAATCCGTGTCTTCATAGTCGCAGCCGCAACAGCATCTGGGTTCACGCTATCGTCCCAGAGGAACCCGGGGCGTAAACCAGCAATAGCTTCGCGACTCACACTTGCAGACTGGTTCTGCGCTGTGCGGTCTGATTGGGCAGCCAGAACACCCGCGACATGGTGGAGAAAACTTTGGCTGGCCCAGCATAAACGCCGTCTTCGATCGCTATGACCGCGAGACGGTGGTAATGCAACGGCGCTGATGAACCGATGGCTGAATTGACTTCACATCCTGCTTCGCCGACAAATCTCCCGTGACCAAGACTCGAGCTGCGACGTGCGCGTAATCTGAACCGATAGCGTGGATTACCAATCTCACCGCCAGCCTGTGCCGCGTAGGAGACGACGTGAGGAGTCTCTCACTCCATTCCGCATTCCGCATTCCGCACTCTGCATTTGTCAGAGCCTCCTCACGTCGGCACCTACTGGGGAGGGCGCGGCATGATCACCTGGTCCTTCGCCTCTTCTCCCTGGCTCATCCTGCTCGGCGCTGCCGTGTGGGCGGGGGCGGCGTGGCTGTGCTGGCAGAACGCCACGCGACGCGGGGGCAAGGCGGCGGTGTTCATGGAGTCGCTGCGGCTGGTCATCATGACGCTGCTGGTCTTCACGCTGTTCCGGCCCGAGTTGGTGCGGCGCATCGAGCGCAAGGAATCGCCGCAAATCGCCGTGCTGCTCGACGCCTCCGGCAGCATGGCCACGCGCGACGTGCGCGGCGGCTCGAACGTCCTTACGCGCGCCGAGTGGCTCGCCGCCCGACGCGCGACGAACTTTTGGAAGCCGCTGGAAAAGTCCGGCAAGGTCATCGTCGAGGACTTCTCTGCGCCGCCGGCAGACACGAATTTCAACGCGCAGGCCGAGGCCGGCACCGACTTGAGCGCCGCGCTCGAAGCCTCGCTCCAGCGGCACAAAAACCTCCGCGCCGTGCTCGTGCTGACCGACGGTGATTGGAATGTCGGCAAGCCGCCGTTGCTCGCCGCTGCGCGGTTCCGCGAGACGGACACACCCATCTTCGCCGTGGGCGTGGGCGCGGAGCAGCCGTTGCCGGACTTGGTTTTGGAGCGCGCCACGGTGCCGAGCTACGGGCTTATCGGGGAGCAGATTTCCATTCCGTTCCGTATCGCGAGCCATCTGCCGCGCGAGGTGAAGACGCAGCTCATCATTGACGCGGGCGACGGCGAGGAAGTGAAGAAGGACATCACCATCCCGGCGGGCGGGCAGTTGCAGGACGCCATCGTGTGGTCGCCGCGCAACGTCGGCGAGCAGACCGTCTCGCTGCGCCTGCCGCCCGAGGCCGACGAGGCGCTCACGGACAACAACGCGCAGCAGTTCCGCATCGCCGTGCGCTCGGAGACGCTCAAGGTGCTCGTGGTGGACTCGCTGCCGCGCTGGGAATACCGCTACCTCCGCAACGCCCTCGAACGCGACCCCGGCGTCGAGTCGCATTGCGTGCTGTTCCATCCGTCGCTCGGGCCGGGCGGCGGGCGCAACTACCTGACCGCCTTTCCCGGCACGAAGGAGCAGCTCCAGCGCTACGACGTGATTTTCCTCGGCGACGTGGGTGTGGGCGAAGGCGAGCTGAAGGAGTCGGACGTGGCGCTGATTCGCGGCCTCGTCGAGCAGCAGGGCAGTGGCCTTATCTTCCTGCCGGGCCGGCGCGGTCGGCAGATGTCCTTCCTCAACGGCCCGCTCGCCGACCTCATGCCGGTGCAGCTCGACGACAAGCGTCCCGACGGCGTCGCGTTGCAGAACGAAGTGCCGCTGTTGCTGTCGTCGGTCGGCAAAGGCCACTTGCTCACGCGCTTCGACGGCGACGAAAACCGCAACGACGACATCTGGAAAAACCTGCCGGGCTTCTACTGGAGCGCCGCCGTGGAGAAGAGCCGGCCCGGCAGCGAGGTGCTCGCCGTCCACGCCTCGATGCGCAACGCGTGGGGTCGTGTGCCGTTGCTGGTCACCCGCCCGGCCGGCAGCGGCAAGGTGCTCTTCATGGGCACGGACAGCGCGTGGCGCTGGCGGCGCGGCGTCGAGGACAAGTGGCATTACCGCTTCTGGAGCCAGGTCGTGCGCTGGATGTCGCACCAGCGGCACCTCGCCGAGCGCGCGGGCGTGCGGCTCACCTTCAGCCCCGAGACGCCGAACGCCGGCGACACCGTCTTCCTCCAGGCCACCGTGCTCGACGCGAGCGGCTTCCCGCTGGAGAAGGGCAAGGTGAACGGCAAAATCACCACGCCCGGCGGCCGCACGGAGAAGCTCGACTTCGCCGCGCTCGACGGCGGCTGGGGCGTGTTCAAGTCCAGCTTCGTGCCCAAGCAAGGCGGCCCGCACAAAATCCTCCTCACCGCCGACAGCGCCGGTCGCAAGCTCGAAACCGAAATCACCGTGACGCAGCCCGTGCGCGAGAAGGTCGGCCAGCCCGCGAACTTCACCGTGCTGCGCGAACTCGCCTCGCTCACCGGTGGAGCCATCGGCCCGACCGCCGAGCTGGCCAAGGTCATCGAGCAAATCACGCTGCTGCCCGAGCCGAAGCCCTTGGAGCAGCGCATCCGCCTCTGGGCCGACCCGTGGTGGGCCGGCAGCATCCTGTTCCTGCTGACGGTCTATTGGGTGAGCCGCAAGCTGGCGGGGATGGTGTAGCCCGCAAAAGCGCCCGCAACTTGATGATTTCTCATTTTGCGAAACTGACACCGAGTCGAGTCAACGAGTTGAGATTTGCAGCCCGACACGAAGGGGCATGGTGCTGCATTCCGCAAACGCAAGTATCGGAGATTTCTCGGGAATGTCGCCGCAATTTCTGAATGCATCCTTCTCTCACTTACAGAAGAGAAATCGATGGTTTGCGCGCGATCGCTGTGCTGCCCGTCATTTTCTTTCATGCTGGATTTGAGTTGTTCAAGGGCGGATTTGTTGGCGTTGATGTCTTCTTCGTCATCAGCGGCTATCTCATCACCTCGACCATACTTGCGGACAAGGAAGCGGGCACGTTCACGCTCACCAGCTTTTACGAACGCAGAGCACGACGGATACTTCCAGCCCTGTTTTTTGTAATGCTGGTTTGTCTGCCATTTGCATGGAGATGGATGTTGCCTGATTACTTCGAAAACTTCGGCCAAAGCGTCGTGGCAACTGTTTTCTTCAGCAACAATGTATTGCTGGCTAAGACCACTGGCTATTTCGACTTGGAAAGTGAGTTTAAACCCCTGCTTCACACCTGGAGCCTGGGGGTTGAAGAACAATACTACGCTGTATTTCCACTGTTCTTTCTCTCCCTTTGCCGACTGGGTCGGCGCGGGCTGATCGCTGTGACCTTGTTCACCACACTGGTTAGCTTCGGAATCGCCCAAAGCTCCACGGCAGGAACAGGCACGCGTGCGTTTTATTTGATTCAGACTCGCGCTTGGGAATTGCTGATCGGCGTTCTGACTGCTCTTTTTCAAGCCCGTCGCGATCGGACTCCCGCAGGCAGCGGTCAACCGGCTGGTCCAGTGATGAGCTGTCTGGGACTTTTCCTGATCCTCTACTCCGTCTTTTCTTTTGAAAAAGGGGTTCAACATCCGGAGTGGCACATGCTCCTGCCCACTTTGGGGACGGCATTCATCGTCTATTACGCCACAGGAGAAGGTCTTGCGGGCAGACTGCTTGGAGCTCCATGGCTCGTTGGCATTGGTTTGCTCAGCTACAGCGCCTATTTATGGCACCAGCCATTGTTCGCCTTTGCGCGGGTGCGAAGCTTAACGGAGCCGAGCGGGATGGCGATGTCCGGGTTGGCATTGCTCGCTGTCGCACTCGCCTACCCGACTTGGAGATATATTGAAATGCCATTCAGAGATAAGAGTGCTGTTAGTCGAAAGGCGCTCCTTTTGGCAGCTGTATTGACAGGCCTGCTCCTCTCGTCAACTGGCTTCGCGATATATGCCAACTCTGGATTCGTGCATGCGCGTCCAGAGCTCAATTTGGAAATGAAGGCCGCTGGCCGCAGGCTGAATGCGATCTATAACGAACATCCGTTCAAGTATAAGGGGGTGCAGTTTGCTGATCCGGCGAAGTTGAAGGTCCTGGTGCTTGGAAACAGCCTGGCTCGAGATTTCATCAACTCAGGCTTGGAAAACGGCTTCTTCGGCAGCTGTGAGATTTCTTACAGTGACCGGACTCCTGCATGTCTGCGGAGCGAGAATGACATTCCAGAGTCCTTGAGAGAGTTGATTGCTA
>CAIPBN010000406.1 GCA_903863315.1 uncultured Verrucomicrobiota bacterium
CGAGTCCCAACCCACTGTCCGCGTCTGGAATCCCTTCCGGCGCGACGCGGCGTATTGGCAGGGCAAGCACGGCCGGCTGCGGCGTTACATCACCTGGTCGTTTCTGGGCCATGCCAGCGTCCTGTTGACGATCGTGCTGCTGCCGCTCATCCCCGGTTGCAAGAAGACCTACGATCTCGTGAAAGGCTCCGGCAAGCCCAAGGCGATGATCAAGCAGATGAAGGTCGAGGTGAAGAAGGTGCAGCGCAAGCGAGTGCTGGTGAACCCGAACAGCCCGGTTGTTTTCGAGGTGCCCCCGTTGGAGTTGACGCCGTTGAACCTCAAGGAGGTCACCGCCAACGAATACAAGATCGGCCAGGGCGAGGGGGCCGGTCCGGCAGGTTATGCGGCGGGCCGCGAGGGCGCGCGTTTCAGCTTCGTGCGCGTGCGTTACGAGGGCGGCAACTGGGACTTCAATCTCCGCAACGGGGCGGACGAGAACCTGACCAAGGAGTTTGGCCGCCGTTCCAAGATGCCGGTCTCCACGATCCCGCAGGACGTGACCTTGCTGGAGCTGGGCCGCTACGTGAAGGGGCGCGCGCCGCCCGTGGTGTTCATGGTGGGCAGCTATGCGTTCCGCTTCGATCCACGTGAGGTGAAGGCCGTGCGCAGCTACCTGCTGGAAAACCGCGGGATGGTGTTCGCGGACAACGGCGGCAACCAGTTCCACAGCGTGTTCATCCGGCTGATGCAGTCGGTGTTGCCCGAGGTGGCCCCGGTCGAGATTCCGGATGACGATCCCATTTACCAGGCCCCTTATCCGCTCAATGGCGCGCCGCCCCTGTGGGCGCACAGCGGCACCCGCGCGCTGGGCTGGAAGAAGGATGGCCGGTGGGTGGCCTTTTACCATCAGGGCTCCATCTCGGACGCCTGGAAGGACACACACGGCGGCACGAGCGCGGAGTCGGCGGAGCAGGCGTATCAGTTGGGGGTGAATATTTTGGCGCAGGCTATGGCCGGCTACAGCGAGTGGAAGATGCAGTTGGATGGGAAGGGGAAGAAGTGAACCTGGCCCGATTTGCTTGCCACGAATTTGAATCAGCGAACGTCAGATAACCGTTAAACAGAAGGAACCTTATGTTGTGGGAATGGATTGTTGCGGGCGGCATGACGATGGCCACCCTGATTTTGCTCTCGATCATCAGCATCGGCGTGGTGCTGGAGCGCATTGCGTTTTTCAAACAGGTGCGGATCGCCACGCAGACGCTGCGCGACGCTGTTCAGGAGTCGCTGAACAAGAAGCAATACGATCAGGTGCTGGAGCGCTGCCGCCAGAGCGAGTCGCCGCTGGCCGCGATGATCCTCGCCGAAGCCGCGTCGGGCTTGGACGCCGAGAGCGCCGATGCCGAGCGCGTGATGACGCTCACCATGCGCGGCGAGATGGCGCGGCTGAAGCAATACCTGCCCATCCTCGCCACCATCGCCTCCATCTCGCCCTTCGTCGGGCTGTTCGGCACCTGCAAAGGCATCATCGCCGCCTTCTCGGACATCGCCACGCAAGGCATGGGCGGGCCGAGCGTCATTGCGGCAGGCATCTCGGAGGCGCTGGTCTCCACCGCCACCGGCCTGCTTGTGGCCATCCCGGCGCTGATGTTTTACAACTACTTCAGCAAGGCCATCTCGAACATGGCGCTGGAGCTTGAATCGCAGGCGTTCCAAGCTTATCGCGATCTCCGTCACCAGCTTCCGAGCGCCAAGAAATGACTCTCTGAGGTGGATATGTTTGTCCGCCGCTGAACAACGCCCCTGACCCCACCAGCTTATGGCAATGGATGTCCAAGAAGATTCGGATGAGCCCATCGCGGCGATCAACTTCATTCCGATGATCGACATCAGCCTGGTGCTGCTCATCATCTTCATGGTCGCCACGACCTTTGTGAACGTCACGGGCATCGACCTCAAGCTCCCCAAGGCCTCCACCAGCAAGAACGCGGAAAACAAAAGCGTCACGGTGCAGCTCAACATGCAGAAGGACGTCTTCCTCAACGGCGAAAAGACCAACTGGGACAATCTCAAGGCCGGCATCACCGCCAAGCTCGTCGGCACCAAGGACCGCGCCGTGGTCATCAACATTGACCGGGGGGTGGAGTATGGGGCCGCGGTGAAGCTCATGGACATCG
>CAIPBN010000407.1 GCA_903863315.1 uncultured Verrucomicrobiota bacterium
CCCTACCGGGGCCGGGTCAGGTAGTGGACGGGAGGACTAGGTGTCAGCCAATTCAGATAATAGTCAATGGGGTAAGTGATGGTGTCAGGAAGGTAATGAAGCGGCCGGTAGATGACGTATACGTTGGACGAAATGTAATCCATGTCCACCAACCAGTATACCGGCCCGATGCTTAACACATACAGCACTGGCAGGAGTAAGAGTATCATGAAGCAGCTCACCCACGCACTCCTCGGGCCTGCCGGCTTGTCACCCGCTTCCTTCTGGTCTGGCGGGGTGTCGCTCATGGTGTGGGTGGCCGGGGGTCAGAGGGCGTGTTCCCGGTGCCAGGGCGTGGTCTGTTCGTAGGCGTGCGCGAGGCGGAGGAGGGTTTCCTCACCGAAGGGTTTGCCCAAGAGCTGTAGGCCGATGGGGAGCTTGGAGTTGGCGGCTTGGGGTTTCGCGTTGGGGGCGAAACCGCAGGGGAGGCTCAGGCCGGGGATGCCCGCCAAATTGCAGCCGATGGTGAAGATGTCGGAGAGATACATCTGGAGCGGGTCGCCGGACTTCTCGCCCAGCCGGAACGCGGGCGTGGGCGTGGTGGGGGTGATGATGGCGTCCACTTGCTCGAAGGCGCGCAGGTAGTCCTGCCGGATGAGGGTGCGCACCTTCTGGGCGCGCAGGTAGTAGGCGTCGTAGTAGCCGCTGCTCAGGACGTAGGTGCCTAGGATGATGCGGCGTTTCACTTCGGCACCGAAGCCGACGCCGCGGGTGTTGCCATACATCTCCAAGGGGTCCGCGCCTTCCACGCGCGCGCCATAGCGGACGCCGTCGAAGCGGGCGAGGTTCGCGGAGGCCTCGGCGGTGGCGATGATGTAATAGACCGCGACGTCGTGGTCGGTGTGGGGGAGGGAGACTTCTTGGACGGTGGCCCCGAGGGATTGAAGGTGCGTGACGGCGGCGTCCACGGCGCGTTTCACCTCGGGGTCGAGGCCGCCCACCATGAACTCCCGGGGCAAGCCGAGGCGGAGGCCGCGAATATCGCCGGTGAGGGCCTGGGTGTAGCGGGGGACGGGTTGGGGGATGCTGGTGGCGTCGCGGGGGTCGTGGCCGCTGATGACTTCGAGCACGGTGGCGGCGTCGCGCACGTCCTTGGTGAAGGGGCCAATCTGGTCGAGCGAGCTGGCGAAGGCGACGAGTCCGTAACGCGAGACGCGCCCATAGGTGGGCTTGAGGCCGACGCAGCCGCAGAGGGCGGCGGGCTGGCGGATGGACCCGCCGGTGTCGCTGCCGAGCGACGCGATGCACTCGTCTGCCGCGACGGCCGCCGCGCTGCCACCGGAGCTACCGCCCGGGATGCGCGAGGTGTCCCAGGGGTTGCGCGTGGTCTGGTAGGCGGAGTTCTCGGTGGAGCTGCCCATGGCGAACTCATCCATATTGAGCCGGCCAAAGATGATGGCCCCGGCGGCCTTCAGGCGCGTTACGACGGTGGCGTCGTAGGGTGAGATGAAGTTGCCGAGAATCTTGGAGCAGCAGTTAAGGGGATGGTCTTTGACGGCGAGCACGTCCTTCAGGGCGATGGGGACACCGAGGAGTGGTTGCGCAGAGAAGTCGGCACCGGCGGCGATGGACTTATCCGCTGCGTCCGCTTGGGCGAGTGCGTCGGCGGGGTTGTGGCTGATAAAGGCCCTGATGTCCCCATCCACGCGGGCGATCTGGTCGAGGCACGCTTGCATGGCGTCCCGGGCGGAGACCTCGCGGCGGGCAAGGCGAGTGGTGAGTTCGGAGATGGTGAGGCGGTGGAGCACGGTGGGCGGGAGGCGTAAAACGAAATTCGTAAGGGAACGGGCGGACGGCGGGTTACTCGACGACCTTGGGCACGACGAAGAGGCCGCTGGAGCGCTTGGGGGCGTTGCGGAGGGCGTCGTCGTTGGAGAGGCCGGAGCGGACTTCGTCGGCGCGGAAGATGTTGACCATCGGGAAGGCGTGCGCGGTTGGCTCGACGCCGGTCACGTCCACTTCCTTGAGCTTCTCGATGTAGCCGA
>CAIPBN010000408.1 GCA_903863315.1 uncultured Verrucomicrobiota bacterium
CAGTCGCGCCATCCAGGGCGATGAGTGCCGAGAGCTTTTCATCCGCCATGCCCCCCTGGTCGAGCTGCACGATCAGGAGCGGCCCGTGCGTAAGCAGGGAGGCCGCATGGCCGTAGGCGTTGGCCGGGGCGCCCAAGTTCCTGGCCCAGGCCAGGTTCCCCTCGAAAGAGAACGCCGCGACGGCTCCCGTGGCGAACATAGCATAGACGAGTCGGCCATCCGTAGCCATCGTCGAGGCGGCATAGCCACCGCGGGAATTGTCGTCCGAGAAGACCGTTGGCACCGCGGCAGGGCTGTCGCCAACCTTGGAGATCGGCTTTCGCCAGAGGATGGTCCCGGTTAGGACATCGAGGCAGTAGACCTCACAGCGATCTTTGTCGGCGCCGCTCAGAAAGATACGGTCCTTCCAGACGATCGGCGAGCTGTAGCCGGGCAGCGGGAGCTCTGTCTTCCAGAGGATGCCTTTGCCGCTCGCTCCGTCCCACTCGACGGGCACATCCTTGTGGGAGGAAACACCCAGACCGCCCGGCCCGCGGAAACGTGGCCATTGGGAGCGCATCTCATCGGTGGAGGCCAAGGGGGGCAACGGCGGCTTGGCGGCTTCAGCCGCTTGCGCCGGGAGACCCGGCAGCATCCCGCACAGCAACGTCATGAGTGGCAGGACCGTCGCAACGCGCAACACGCTCGCTGCTCGTGCCGGGTAGCCGCAAACCGAAGAAGAGTGTGCAACCATGGTGACTCCTTATTCGGTGCCCTTGGTCAGGTCAAAACAAGCCACGCAGTTGGTCATGCGCAGATACATCTTCCCCTCCGCGATAGCGGGGGTTGTGTTTTCGGATGCGCCCGAGTTCTCCACCTTGCCGAGCAACTCGAACTTCTCGGGCGACGCTTTGATCATGGTCAAGAGGCCGCGCTCGCCGATCGTGAACAGCTTGCCGTCGGCGAGGACAGGCGAACCGTTCTCCACGTAATCGCCGCCGCTGAAGGTCCCCACCTGGTCCCACAGGGGCTTGCCGTCTCCTTCCAGCTTGGTGCAGGTGAAGTGCTTGCCCGTGCAGGCGTAAACGTGTCCGGCGAAGATCACGGCCGTCGTGGCGCTCATGCCGCCGCGATCCCAGACCTTTTCCGCCTTTTCAGGCGTCATCTTGTAGGCATAGCGCGCTCCCGCCGCGACCAGGTAGTCGCCGCTGACGACGGGGGAGCCGGCCCATCCGCCCGGGACGGACCACAGGACCTTCCCGGTCTTCGCTCCTAGGCAGAAGATCTGCTTGTCGTCGTTGCAGAGGACATGGGACTTTCCGTCTTTGACCCATGCGGTTGCCGAGGAGGAGCATCCCCGGCCGGCCGCGATCGCCTTCTGGTTCCAGACGAGCTTTCCGTCCTTGGGGTCATACGCTGCCAGCCCCAGCTTGGCGCCGCTCCGGACCACGACAAGGCCGTCTACCAACAGCGGCGAGGAGCAGTTCGGGCCATAGTCCGGCGGCGCGCTCTTCCAGATCTCAGCGCCAGTCTCGGCGTTCAGGCAATACAAGGCGAGACAGCCGCTGACATAGCAGCGGCCGTCGGCTACGGTCGGGGTGCTGGATCCAGAGGTTTCGATATCCGGCATCGGCGCATTGGGATACTCCTTCTTCCACAGGGTCTTTCCGGTCGCTGCGTCCAGGCAGAAAATCGCGTCCTTGGTTTCGGCGTTCACCGTCGGCACCAGCCGCATCAAGTTTTCATGCTGCGGTCCCACGATGCCGTTCTCCTTGCACCAGTTGTCGAGTTCGGCTTGGTTGGCGAACTCCTTCTTCCTCGCCTCCTCCAGCTTGGCGAAGAGCTCCAGCGGAATAGCGCGAGTCCCGGCCAACAAGCGGTTCTTCACAAAGGGACCGAACTTCTTCTGCTCATCATCCTTCAGGTTCTTGGCGATCCAGTCGTCCGCCCACCCTAGGATCTCCTCGTTCTTCAGTTTTCCCCGGTCTGGCGACAGACGAGACTCTTCCGACGCCTTGGCCAGGGCCTCGGGCAGCTTGTCCGGACCTTCTGGAACCAGTTGGATGTTGTGGGCCCATCGGTCTCCGCCGTCGATGCGGCGCGTGATCAGCAGATCTTTCAGCCCGACAAAAAGGTAGGCCTTGCCGCCGACGACCACGACGCTGCCAAAGCCGCCTTCCTTTTTGGTCGGGATCGGCTCGCTCTCCCAGAGCTTCTTGGGCCCCTTGGCCGGCCAGGGAGCCAGCAGCGCCGGCCCCTTAGCCGCCACGCCGTCCCGGGTCGGGCCGCGCCACTGGGGCCAGTTCTCCACCGCCTGCGCCGTGTTCCAGGCGATCAGGAGACATCCGACCACGATCATCGTCCCTGCCAGGAATTTGCTTTCGCGACCGCCGCACCGGAAACGGTAAGACCGGGGATCGGCGTCGGGGAGTGAGGGGGTCTGGTTCTTTGCGTTCATTGTTTCCTTCTATTGATTGGGCGGCCTACTTCTTCGGCACTTCCGGCGCGGACTTATGGCTAATTTGATGCCATTAGTTCCTGACACCTTTTCACCCCTACCCCAACGAAACCGTCCCTCTACTGCTCCCGAACCGGTCGGTCTCTATGTTCATGCGTTGCAGCATGGTCACGAAGAGGTTGGCGAGCGGGGTGTTGTTTTTTTGGTCGAAGGCGACGTGACCAGCGTGTTTGAAACCGCCGCCGGCGAGGACGATGTTGAGGTTTGTGGGCTCGTGTGAGTTGGCGTTGCCGAGGTTGCTCCCGAACATCACCATGGTGCTGTCCAGCAGGCGTCTTCCGGCTTCTTCTTTTTTGGCGAGTGCGGCAATCAAATCGCGCACGGCGCCGAATTGGGCTTCCTCGATGCGGCGCAGTTGCTCGACTCTCCCCGGTTCTCTACCGTGGTGGCTGAGGCCGTGATGGTCGAACGAGACGCCGGGCACCAAGGGCGCGGTGGAAAGGCCATTCACCATGATGGTGAAGAGCCGCGTCGAGTCGGTCTGCACCGCCAGCGGCACGAGGTCGAGCAGCAGGCGCAAGCGGCCGATCATATCCCTGTCATCGGTGATGTCTTTGGGCGGCGCGGCGGCCATGGCGGGTTTGGGTTTTTGCGCCCATTCCAAGGCTTTGGCGAAGCGCAGTTCCATCTCGCGCACGGAGGTGTAATATTCGTCGAGCTTGGCACGGTCGGCGGTGCCGACGCGGCGGCCGAAAGTTTTGGCCTGCCCCAGCACGCTGTCCATGATGCTGCGGCCCTCTTGCATCTTTTGCATCTGGCGTTTGATTTCATCGGGCGAGCCCTTGAGGAACAACTTGGCGAAGACCGTCGAGGGTTTGGTCTCAGCGGGAATCATCACGCCGCTGCGTGTGTAACTTATACTCCTTTCGCCGTAAGTGCCCATAACCAGCGACGGATAGCGAGTCTCGAAGCCGATTTTTTCGGCGACGAGTTGGTCCAAAGAAACCGTGTTGCGAAAACCGCTCAAGCCCGGCCAGGCCACCGAGGTGAGCCAGGTCACCTCAGACGCATGTCCATCGGCACCAGCTTGGTTGGGGTGCGAAATTCCCGAAAACAGCGTGAAATCGTTGCGGTGCTCCTTGAGAATCTCCAAATAGGGCGAGAGGGTGTAGTCGCGCCCAGTGTTTTCGGGCAACAGCGCCGGCCCGTAGAGGCCGTAGGCGTTGCAGATGCACACCATGCGGCGCGGCACGCCGCCTTTGCCGGTGGCATTAGCGCCCAGCCCGCGTGTGGGCAGCATCAAATCGAGAAACGGCAGCGCGAGCGCCACGCCGGAGCCACGCAGAAAAGCGCGACGGGAGATTTGGGTGTTCATGGTTTTCCTTCTTAGTTATGCGATTCCTTCTTGATGTGCCGGTCAACTCATTTGCTGCCAAACGCCGAACTCTGCACCACTTCGTGCACGATTGTCCGCAGTCCGAGATTCTGTGCCTTCGCTTTCTTCAGCACCTCTTCGACCACCCAGCGGTCGGCGAATTGCACGCCGGCACCGGTGCCATAGGTGAGCAGCTTGCCGATGATGGCTTCGGCCACCTGGTCTTGCTTCTCCATGATCAGCTTTTTGAATTCGCGCACGTCGGCGAATTTGCGGCCGTCGGGCAGTTCGCCGGTGGCGTCCACGGCGGAGCGGAGTTTGTATTGCCAGATGGTGCGGCCGAGCAATTTTTTCGGTTCGGGGTCGCCACCTGCCTTTGAACGATAGCGCTCGCGCCAGCCGCCGATGACATCGAAACTTTCCAACGCGAATCCGGGCGGGTCAATCTTGGCATGGCAGCCGGCGCAACTTTTGAGGGTGCTATGTTTCGCCAACTGCTCGCGAATGGTCGTGGCATCGCGCGTGTCGGGCTCAATGGTGCCGACGTTGGGCGGCGGCGGTGGCAGGGTGATGCCAAAAAGGCGCTTCAGCACCCACACGCCGCGAAGCACCGGCGAAGTAATCGTGCCGTTGGCCGTCACCTTCAAAACCGCCGCCTGGGTCAGCACGCCGCCGCGCACGCTGTCGGCGGGCAGCGCGACTTTTTGAATCTCCTGCCCCAGCACGTTGGGAATGTTGTAAGCTTCGGCGAGGCGGCGGTTGATCATAACGAAATCGGAATTGATGAAGTTGCTGACGCTGAGATTGTTCTGCAAAACCTCGTTAAAAAACGCCTCGGTCTCGGCGACCATCGAAAGCTTCAGAGACTCGTCGTATTCGGGATAAAGAGAGACGTCGGGCCTGGTCGCATCAATGTTGCGCACGTCGAGCCATTGGCCGAGGAAGTTGCGCGTGAAGCCCTGCGCCTTCGGGCAGGTCAGCATCCGCTCGGTCTGGGCGCGCAGCATTCCGGGCTGGGCCAGTTTCTTGGCGGCGGCCAGTAGCAGCAGTTCGTCATCGGGCGGCGCGCTCCACAGAAAATAG
>CAIPBN010000409.1 GCA_903863315.1 uncultured Verrucomicrobiota bacterium
CCGCCAGCCCTTCGCTTCCGTGTAGGTCTCGGCGAGGTGCTGATGAAAGGCGCGATAGGGCTCGCCCAGAAAGACGCCGGAGTTTGGCGGCGGGCCGCCATGCGTATGGAGCTTGATGAAAATCCACTCGGGCCGGCCCAGCACATGGATGTGCTGCTGCAGCCAAAGGCGCATCCGGTCGGGCCGCGGCGGGTTGGCGATGGTGAGGTCGGAGTTTTCGAGGCGCGGGAGAAAGCCGAGCTTGCGTCGCTCCCAGTTCAGCGCGAGCGGACCCTGCACGATGAGCAAGTCGCCGAAGATCGGGGCCGGCGACTGCAAGCCGCCGTCACGGAGCACGCGCACCTGCACGCCGGTGTCGTGTGACTTCGGCCCCGGTGTGTCCTGCGCGTAGTAGAGGCGGTTGATGGTGCGCGTCTGCGTCACGTCGGGGCAGGACGGCAGGGTGAAATCCGCGTAGCAGCCGAGTTCGCGCAGGAGGGAAAGCTCGTTGCTCACGCCACACTGCGCTCCATCGGGATGCGAGTTGTCCAACGCCCAGTCGCCATGCACAAACCCCCAGCGGGTGCGGCCCGTCGCGTCACGCGGCAGGAAACCGTGGCGGGTGAAATCCGCGATCCCCCTCTCCAGCTTGGCTCGCAAGGTCGCCTCGGTGTCGCGATCGTGGTGCAGGTGAACTTCCACTTCCGCACCAGATGCACGGCACAGCTCGGCGACATCGTTCAGCAGGTCGGGATCGTATTGCTCGATGGGGTAGAAGCAGGTGTGACGCGGGCGGACGCCATCAGCATCGCGGAACGGGGCGATGTTCTTCGGAAACTCCGTCTTCCATGCGGCCATGCGGCGCAGCGCCTCGGGCTTGTCCGCGCGATGCAACGGCTCGAAATGATCGCAGACGCAGAGCATCACGTCCTTCATGCCGTCGGGCAACGGCGCTGGCTGCTGCCGGAGATAACCCGGCAGCCAGAGCGGAAGCGTGCGGATCTGCTCAGACATAGGAACCAAGCACCGAGCGACGAATTCCAAGCGGTGAATAAAGCTGCGTTTCGCAGGCGATGTGCCCACTCGCAATTCGTAATCCGTAATCCGTAATTCTCATGCCGTGGGCCGGTGCAGCCGCCAGGCGAAGTGCGGGAGCGTGGCGCAGCAGTTCAGGCGCGGGAGTTGATGCAAGTCCGCACCGGGCTTCACGAAGCCAGGCTGGGTCGTGACCGCCGCAGTGTAGGTGACGCGGGCGAGCTGGGTGACCTCGGCATTAAAGTCGCCGTTCGGGTAGCAGAAGAACTCGACCGCGCGGCCCAGCTCGTTCTCCAGCAGCGCCCGGCAGTCGGCGACCTCCGCCGCCAGCTCTGCGGGCGTGCAGTTGGCGAGAATTGGGTGATTCGTGCTGTGTGCGCCGATTGTGATGAGTGACGGGTCGAGCGCCTTCAGCTCGTCCCAGTTCATTAGGTCGAATTCGGTGCGCTGCGCATCGCTCGGACGGAAGTTTGGCGTGGCATCACGGATGACGCGCTCGATGTGCGTTCGCGAATGAAGCGGCAAAGTCTTCATCCACTTGATGACGGCTTCGAGGTTCTCGCCGGTGCGACCGAAGCTGTCGGCGAGTGCGGCGAACTCGGCGAAGGGCAGCGAGCGGAGCCGTTCGCGGGCCTCGTGATTCCACAGCCAGACGCCACGGCCGACGAGACCGGGGCAGATGAAGAACGTGGCGGGCAGGCCGAGGCGCTTCAGGATGGGCGCGGCAACGGTGCCGTTGTTGCGCGTGCCATCATCGAAGGTGAGCGCGATCCAGTGGGCGATGTCCGGCTGGCGGTCGCGCAGGGCCTTCACCAGCTCCGCGAACGGGACCACCCGGAAGTTCTGCTTCAGATACTCCAGTTGCGCCGTGAAAGCCTCGGTCGAGCAGCTTGGCACGCCGACGGCATGGAAGGTGACGATGCGGGCGACGGAGAACTCCTTGGCGCGAGAGAGCGACAGGCCGGCGGCGTGTCCAAGGCGGTGCAGGACCGGAGCGAGGGCGGCGCGGAGGGACATGAGTTCAGGCTTTCCGGCGGAACGACGAGCGCGCGGCGTTCGGCCCCGCTTACGCGCGCCGCTTGCGCGCGAGGTAGTAAATCCAGGAGGACGTCGTGTCCGGGGTCGTGGCGTCTGTCCATGCCCCCTTGCGGTCGATGATGCGCACCTCCTCGAAGCCGAAGGACTGGAGTTGCTTCACCTGGTTGGCCTTGCTGATGTAGTAGTGCATCAGCGTGTAGTTGTGGGCGTTGTCGTTGCGGACGGTGTAGTCGGGGGTGAAGACCTCGTGCTTGCGGTTCTTCAGGTGATGGCCCCAGCCGGTGAAGTATTTCTGGAACTCGCGCGCGAGGCGGATGGGATGCAGCGTGAACTCGATGTTGGAAAGGTGGAACGCGCCATACACCGGCTTCTCGATGTTGTGCGAGGAGAAGGCGAAGAGCCCGCCCGGCTTCAGCACCCGATGGCACTCCTTGATGATGGCCAGCCGGTCGTCGGGAGGGACGGAGTCAATGCCGTTGAAGGAAAAGATGACGAAGGCAAACTGGCCGTCGCGATACTCCTTCATGTTGCGGGCATCCACCGTGGCGAACTTCACGCCCGGATAGAGCTGCTGGCAGTAGCGTGTCATCTTCTCGGAGTAATCGCAGCCGAGGTAGTCCTGGCTGAGCTCCCGCAGGAACGGGGTGGTGCGCCCGGTCCCGATGCCGATGTCGAAAATCGGCTGGCCGGCGACTTCATCCTTGATGGCGGCGAACAGGGTGACCTCGGGCTCATAGAGCTTGGTCTTGTTCGCGTAGATCGTGACGATCCGGTCGTCCAGATAGACATTCTTGTTCGAATCGCTCATGGCGCAGGGGGGCTGGGTTTGGCGGACCGGAGTTTGAAGGCGGACTTTACCCGACGCAAGAGCGTGATGGCGGCGGAGGCGTAGTTGCTCTCCTCGACCAGCTCGCCGCCGAAGCTGTCCTTGAACTCGTTGATGTGCTGGAGCGCGGGGTCGGTGGTGTTCGCCGCGTAGCCGCCGAAGTCGTAGGTCTTGAAGCCCTGCTCCCGCAGCCAGGTCATGTCGCGGAAATGCAGCAGTCGGTTGGCACGGCCAATCAAGTTGCGCCGCTGCTGCGCGTCCTCCCCATCCGCGCCGCGAAACTGGGACGCCGAATGCCATAGCGTCGCGCGGCCGGTGGACTTGTCCATCACGTAGCAGTGCATCACGAGCACCTCGGCGGCGTTGGTCATCTGGGTGACGGCGAGGTGCGGCCAGTAGGCGCGGAGGATCTTCGCATCCATCCGCTCCATGTCCTTCGTGGCGGCGAAGCCGTTGTAGAACTCACGGAAGACCTCGGGATTGTCCAGGACGCTGAAGGCCAGGCCCTCCTTCTGCGCGCGGCGAACCTCGTATTGGGTATTCTTGCGGAAGTCTTTTTGAATCGCCTCATCCGTGCGGTCCACGTTCACGAGCTTGGTGAACTTGGCGTGGCGCTCAAAGCCCTTCACCGGGCCGGTGAACTTGCAGTGGTAGTAATAGGTGAGTTTGAGCGCGTCGGCGGGCCGGGGCTTGGCGGCAAACCAGATGTGGGCGGCCTTGACGGCCTTGGTGCGCTGGAGGGCGAGTGGAATGGTGAGCATGGCGGAAAGGGGAGGAGCAGGATTATGATTAGGAGCAGGAGGAAGGGGCGGCGGGACTGGTCATGGTTCTTGTTCTTGCTCTTAATCCTACTTCCTCCCCCGCAGGAGCCGGCTGACCTTCCGCGCCCAGTGCAGCGGGAGCGAGACGTAGTTGCTCTCCTCGACGAGCTGGCCGCCGAAGCTGTCCTTGAACTCGTTGACCTCCTGCAGCTCCGGATCCTGCGTGCCCAGTGCGTAACCGCCGAGGTCGTAGGTGACGATGCCCCGGTCCTTGAAGCTGAGCATGTTCAGGTAGTGCAGCGCCCGGTTGGCGCGGCCGATCAACGAGCGGCGGTCGCCGTCGTCCGTGCTTCGGAAGAGCGAGGCGGAGTAGAGATGGTTCGCGCGCTTCAGCCCCTCGTCCACGAGGAAGGCGTGCATGACGAGCGCGTCGCCGTCCGCGGAAATCTTGGTCGCGAGCATCTTGGGCCAGTAGGCGCGGAAGGTGCGCTCGTCGAGCGGCGGACGGCCCTTGCCGCGCGCGAACTCGTTGTAGAGATCGCGCACCTCTTCAGGGTTCTCGATGGTCGAAAAACGCAGGCCGCCTTCGGACAGCGCGCGTTTGATCTTCGGCTTCGTGTTCTTGCCGATCTGGTCGAAGATGTCGTCCTCGGTGCCCAACAGGCTGATGAACTTGGTGTGCTTCTGCTCGCGCGCGAAGCCGCGCACGGGCCCGGTGGACTTGGCCTGATAATAAATGGCAAAGCCCCAAGCGTCGGCTGGATCGGGCTGCTCGGCGAACCACGTGTGCGTGGCCTTGCCGAAGGGCAGGCGCTGGAGGGGAAATTCAAATCGCAGCATCAGGTCAGAACGGAAAGGGAGCAGGATGAGGATTGAAAGCAGAAGAACCCCCGCGGCTCCGGCCACTCCTGCTATTAAGCGTAATCCTGCTTCTCATTGGATCATTCACCACTTGCCCTGTCGATACGCCCCGCGCAGCCAGTTCACGAGGCCGCCGACCGTCATCAGGTTCAGAAACACGAAGCCGGCGGGAACGGACAAGGGCTTCCACTTCAAAGCCGGCAGCGCGAGGCCGGCCAGGGCCAGCGCGTAAAAAAGGACATGGGCTAGGAGGATGGGCCGGTAGAGCGGCTGCTCTGCCAGCGCGGCGTTGGCTGCGAACATCGTCACCATGAACACGGGCGCGACGATGCGGGAATACTTGTGCGAAAGCAATTGCCACCACAGCGGGGTGCGCCACGGCAGCAGCCAGCCGGGATGATGCGCCAGCATCTGGAAGTTCCCGGCGAGCGTGCGCATTTTGCGGCGCTTCTCCCGCGCGGGGTCGGTGGTCTGCGGGTCGAAGGCCGGCGCGGCGGGATCGAAGCTCACCCGCTTCCGGTGGTTCACGGCGATCTGCATGGGGATGACCACGTCATCGAGCAACGTGTCGTCCGGAATGCGCTGGAAGAGCTCGCGGCGGATGGCATAGACCGCCCCGGTCGCACCGATGGTGGAGCTGAAGCAGCCCTCACTGGTGCGGATGAATTTCTCCAGCTTCCAATAGAGGTCCACGCCGCCGCCCACGCCGGTCGCTGCCGGGTCGATCTCCAATGAACCGCTCACCGCGCCGAGCGCTGGGTCCGAGAAATTCGCCACCAGTCCGGGAAGCGTGTGCGACGCGAAACGCTGCCGGGCGTCGCAGAGCACGACGATCTCACCGCGCGCCTGCGGGATGGCGGCGTTCAGACAGGCGGACTTGCCGGTGCGCTGCTCGCGGGCGAGGAAGCGCACGCGTGGATCTGCCAATGAGCGGAGCTTGGCGACAGTGCCATCGGTGGAACCGTCGGTGACGACAAGAACTTCGAGGCGGTCCGCCGGATAATCCGCCGCCAGGAGGTTCTCGACGCGCGGGACAATGCGATCCTCCTCATTGAAGGCGACGAGCACAACGGACACGACCGGGGGATTCGGCGGCGGGGACTTTTTCACCGGCTTCCCCAAACCTTTCGCCAGCGCGCCGATGAGCAGCGGGTAGCCGAGGAAGGTGTAGAAGAGAGCGGCGAAACTTGCCCAAAACAGAAGTTCCCACCAGTCAGCACGGCTCATGCGAGATGGGGGTCACAAGCTGATGGCGTAGTCACGGATGTAGAGCACCAACTGCAGACTGAGATAAATTCCCACCGCGTCATACCAGCGGAACTTGCTCCAAGGCATGAAGGGGACCGCGCCAGCCGCTTCGGCAACCACGCCGACGTCATCCCTGACGGCAGGCACATAACCGACGTTGGACCGGGGTTGATCCTTTTGGGCCATGACTCCCACTTGGGCGGAGAAGGTCTGTCGCGACCGGGTCGGAGCCCCGCGGACGACTTTTCGTTGCAGAACGTAATCCTGCGCGGTCATCGCGGGCACGCCGGCGGTGGTCGGGCTGGAGCTTAACTTGCTTTCCGCCACCCCTAGGACGCCGCCCCATTCCTCCTGCTCCTGCGACATCGGGGCATAGTCCGGGGTGCGGTCGGTCAGAATGCGGTGGAACGCGCTGATCATCGCCACCATGACGAAGAAGGCCGCGCGGAACCCGAAGTCGATCATCCACGACGAGACGGCGAAGGACAGCAACATACAAAAGAGCATGCGCCGGACCCGCTCCTCGTTGTCGTCCGCCGTGCGAGCACGCATCAGCGAGTGGAAGCAGGTGTAGAGGATGCCGGAGAAAATCAGCAGCCCCCAATAACCGAACTCGGCCTGCACCTGGTTGTAGGAGGAATGCGAGGCGCGGGCCTTGAGCTCGCCTTCCTTTTGGATGAAGGCACCGTAGAAGTTGCCGAAGCCCACGCCATGGGGTGTGTTTTCAAACGCCCATTTGCCGAACTCGAATGCTTCAATGCGGCCCAGCACGGCCTCGTCGCTGCGCGCTTTGCCGCCGCCGAATTGCACTTCGCCGAAGCGTGGCAACAACGGCACGGCACTGATGGCCATCGCTGCCAAGATGGGGAGCAGGATGAACTGGACCCACTTGGGACGGCCAAACGCCAAGGTGGCGACGATGGCACCGGCGCCGGAGACGAAGGCACCCTTCGACTCGGTGAAGTAGGTGCACAGCATCGGCAGGAAGATCAGCGGCAGGCCGACTTCCTTCACAAAGATCGGCCGCTTCCAGAACATGAAGAAATACAGGAAGGGCACGGCCACCATCACGGAGTGCCCGAGCGCGTTGGGATTGCTGAACAGCGACAGGTTCAGCGTCAGGCGGCCCAGCGAGCCGGCCGTGGTGGTCTGGGAATCCAGCGGGTCGATGCCCACCAGGCTCAGCAAGGCCATGATGGCGATGAACATCACACAGCCGCACCACCAGGCCAGATACTGGTAAATCCGGCGGAAGTTCGTGAGCGCGAGCACCACCAGAAAGTAGAAGCCGACGAAGGGATAGATTTGCCCCCACAAGTCACCAAAGCTGCCGGGCGTCCAGAACAGGATGTAAACGAAGTAGGCGGTGACCATCCAGTCCATCGGCGTGCGGATGAGCTGTTTGGCGGAGACGCCACCTTCGCGGATGAACAAACCCAAACCCGCCAGGGCCAGGGACAACTGCGCCGGACGCAGGGCCGAGAGGAGTCCAATGAACTCCTGCGGGCGCACGTAGAGCGCAATGGCGAAGAGCACGATGCCGACAAAATCCATAGGACCGTGGGACCATGCCAAATCGGCGGGCAGGAGACAAAATCTTTGTTGGGTCGCCAGACGGCCTGAGCGGAAAGAATTCGCGCGAATCGCCTGACCTCGCTAGTCTGCGCCCCGTGACCATCGAATACGTCTTCCGGCTCGACGACGGCCAGCAGTTCAACTTCCAAGTGGACACGGAGCGCAGCTACCAGGCGCGCTTTGACAAGGTGGAGCATCCCTTCTGGACCAAGCTGGACTTTCAAAAATGCACCCTCTGTCCGCTCTCCAGCGAACAGTTCCGCCACTGTCCCGCAGCGTTGGATGCCAAGAAGATCACGGAGACCTTCCGGGCCATGCTTTCCTATGTGGAGGTGACCTTGGAGGTGCGCACGCCGGAGCGCACCTACTCCAAGCGTTGCGATGCGCAGACCGGTCTGCGGGCGCTGTTCGGCTTGGTCATGGCCACCAGCGGCTGTCCGATTCTCTCGCGGCTCAAGGGCCTGGCGCGCACTCACCTGCCCTTCTCCACCATGGAGGAGACCATCTTCCGCACTGTGGGCGCGTATCTCATCCAGCAGTTCCTCGTCCACAAGAACGGCGGTGAGCCGGACTGGGAGCTGAAGGGTTTGAACCTGCTCTACGAGCAATTGCAGGAGGTGAACCGCTGTTTCAAGGGACGCATCGATGCCGCCTCCGTGCAGGACGCGAACATGAACGCGCTCGGCTCGCTCGTGTATCTGGCCATGGGCGTGTCCTTCTCATTGGAGGCGCAGTTGCAGGAGATTCAGCACCTCGCCATTTCGCCCGCGCACTTGGAGAAGTAGAGTGGACGGCAGTCGGTGCCCGCTTCCCAACGGCAAGCCAGCGTGTTCCCTGCCTGAATCACGGAACACGCAGCAGGGAGGATCTACGGCATCGCCGTGAAGAAACGGTCCCACCTCGGCGCAAACCACCGCTCCCGGTCGAAGGACAGCACCACCGCCGTCGAACGCCCGACAATCTGCTCCCGTGGCACGGGGCCGAAGTAACGCGAGTCGAGGCTGTTGTCCCGGTTGTCACCCAGCATGAAGTAGTGGCCGGCGGGAACAGTCGTCGGCCCGAAGCTCCGCTGGACCGGCAGCGCGGGCGTCGCCATCACGGGATGGCTTCGCGCCGGCAGTTGCTCACTCGCGAAGTCATGATGTGGTTGTTGCGCGGCGGGAACGGCGTTGATGGTTGCCGGGGCCAGCGCGGCGTAGTCCACTGCGCGGCCATTGAGAAAGAGGCGGTTGTCGCGCAGCTCCACCCTGTCGCCCGGCAGGCCGATGACGCGCTTGACGAGGCGCATCCCATTCGCGGGCGAGAAGAATACGACGACTTCGCCGCGTTGTGGCTCGCCCCACTCGGCGAGATGCCAGGTGGTGAACGGCACCTTGAGGTCGTAGGCGAGCTTGTTCACCCACACGCGGTCGCCTTCGAGAATGGTGGGCTTCATGGAGCCGGTGGGCACGTCGTTCCAGTCGGCGAGCGCCGAGCGCAGCGCGGTGGTGACGAACACGATGATCAGGCAGGGCTTGAGCCACTCCAGCCAGAAACGGTGGGCGGCGGGTTTCCAACGGGAGTTTTTCATGTCGGAAATTGGAACGCGAGGAACGGACAGCGTTCAAATATGGCGTCCGGAAAACCAACGGAGCGCGGGAGTGATGCGATGCGGTTTTGCGCGAGTGGACGAACGTGAGGGTCCAGCACTCCAACGATCCATCACTCCGCCTAGTCAGTCTTCCGCCACGAACCACTTCAGGTGCTTGTTAATCACCGGCTTCGCCTTTGCTGCGGCCCGCACGGCTTTCTCGCGGAACTCGGCGCGGAGTTGGGTGAGTTCGCCCACGTCCAGCCAATTGCCACCGCATTGCGGGCAGGCGTCCACCTGCGTGCGGCGCAGGGCGGTGCAGAAGTGACGCATCATGGGCACGGCGCACTTGGGGCACTGGCGTTTCGCGTGGTAATCCACCTCCACGGACAGGTCTGCTGGCACCGACAACAGTTCTTGGGCGGCGGTCAGCTCATGTGGCTCGTCGAAGCACGCCAGCTCAAAATTATCAAACCACAACCCGCCGCAGCCGCCGTGGCACGCGTCCACTTCGATATCCTCGATGAACAAGGCAGTCAGCGGGCGGGTGCAGGCGGGGCAATTCATGGCTGGAGCGGAAGGCTAGGCGCGCGGCAGCAGCCCGTCAACTTGGTGCCTTGCGTCGAAAAGCGGCGCTCGCCATCTTCGGTCCATGCGCCAGTCACTCTTGCTCGGTGTCCTCGTTGCATGCTTGGGCATCAGGGTGGAACCCGCCGCCGCCGCGCCGCGCCCGCCCAATGTCATTTTCATCCTCGCCGATGATCTGGGCTGGGGGGACCTCGGCTGCTACGGCCAGAAAATCATCCGCACACCACATTTGGATCGCATGGCGGCGGAGGGGATGCGGTTCACGCAGCACTACTCCGGCAACGCCGTGTGCGCGCCGTCGCGCTGCGTGCTGATGACCGGCAAGCACCCCGGCCACGCCTTCATCCGCGACAACCGTTCCATCCAGCCGGAAGGCCAGTTCCCCATCCCGGCGGACACCGTAACGCTGGCGGAACTCTTCCAGCAGCGCGGCTACGCCACGGGCGGTTTCGGCAAGTGGGGCCTCGGCGGGCCCGGCACTACAGGTGAGCCGCTCAAGCAAGGTTTTGCGCGCTGGTATGGCTACAATTGCCAGGGCGTCGCGCACAATTTTTACCCCACGCACCTCTGGGACAACGACCGGCAGGTGCCATTGAACAATCCAAAGTTCTCCGCGCATGACAAGTTCAAGCCCGGCGAGAACCCGGAAGACCCGAAGGCTTACGCCCGCTTTCAGGGCAAGGAGTATTCCGCCGATCTCATCGCCGAGCAGGCGCGCGCGTTCATCCGGGCAAACCAGGCCAAGCCGTTCTTCTGCTATGTGCCCACGACGGTGCCGCATCTGGCCTTGCAGGTGCCGGATGACTCGCTGGCGGAATACGCCGGCAAGTTCCCCGATCCGCCTTATGCCGGTGGGAAAGGTTATCTGCCGCATTTCCGGCCGCGCGCCGCCTATGCCGCGACGATCACGCGCATGGACAAGGAAATCGGCGCGCTGATGAAGCTCATCGCCGAGCTCGGCCTCGACGAGAACACCATCTGGGTTTTCACCTCGGACAACGGCCCCTTGCACGGACGCCACGAGGGACTGGCCGGGACGGACGCGACGTTCTTCAACTCCAGCGGCGGCCTGCGCGATGGCAAGGGCACGCTGTTTGAAGGCGGCTTCCG
>CAIPBN010000410.1 GCA_903863315.1 uncultured Verrucomicrobiota bacterium
CGATGCCGCCAAACATGAGGCCGAGCGCCCACTGGCCCAGCGGCTGTTCGATGCCGAAGTGGTGCCGCGTTAGGAACAAGGCGAGCAGGGCCAGCAGTGCCACAATGGTCAGCATCTCATTGTTGCCATGGAACATGCTCCACGCCGCGCCGGTGTTGCCCCAATGGACGAACTTGAAGAAGCCTTCCACCACCACGCGCTCCTGGGCGTAACCCAGAAAGCGCAGCACGCCGAACTTGGTCAACTGGTCGAGCACCAGCGTCACCACAGCGAGCAACGCCATGCGGCGGTTGGGGGTCCAAGTCATGTGCCGGGTGATGTAGCCGTTTGGCGGGCGAAAAACAACCGCGAGCTGCGTTCCGAGCGGGTGCGGCGGCTAGGGCTGCGCCTTTTTGCGGAAGATGATCACGTGCTGCCAAGGCAGGGTGCGGATGGTCTCGACGTGTTCCAGCGGCTGGTTGGCCATCTCCTTCTTCACCTGCGCCTCGGTCATCTTGTGCAACGGCTTGATGGGCACTTCCGGGTCCTCGCCCCGGAACTCCACGAAGACCACGCGCCCGCCGGGCTTCAACTGCTTGCAGATCGCCGCCATGGACTCAAACGGGTGATCCATCTCGTGATACACGTCCACCATGATGACCAGGTCCACGGGCTGGGGGAGTTTCGGGTCCGTGGTGGTGCCGAGGATGCCGACGACATTGGTGATGCCGCGCGCCTTCATCTTTTCGGCAAGCAGGTCCAGCATCTCGGGTTGGATCTCGACGCCATAGACCACGCCTTTGGGGCCGACGGCCTCGGCCATGCGCCAACTGTAATAGCCCGTGCCACAGCCCACATCCGCCACCACGTTTCCGGGCTTGAGGGCGAGGGCTTTCATCACCAGGTCCGGGCGCTCTTCCACCGCCCGTTCTGGCCGCTCCAACCAGGGGGCGGCGAGGTGGGTCATGTAATGCGCGATTTCCCGGCCGAAGTAATACTTGCCGATGCCGTCCCGGGTCCGCGGCCCCGGCTGATAGAGCTTGGAGGTCTGGTTCGTGTTCTGCGCGATGGCAGGCAGCACGAGGAGGGTCAGCACCACTGCGGACAGCAGCAGGCGGAGCGGCCGGGCGACCGGCGAAGGCTGGAGTTGCATGGGTGGAATTTCCGGGTGGAGGAGAGAGCTGGCAAGGTCATTTCCATGAATTCCGGGAGGGCTGGCCATGCGGTGCGAACCCGGCGGGAGCGCCGGTCTCCGACTCGGCGTGCGGGTGACTTTTGAGTTTTCGTGTCCGGTGCCAGCGCGTTAGGGTCGGCCTCATGTTCCGCCTCTTCTTGTCCGGCCAGTTTGCTGGCCTGCTCGCTGTCACTGCCTTCGCCCTGCCGTTGTCTGCCGCAGAGGCGGACTTGATCCTGCACCGGGGCAAGATTGCGACGGTGGATGAGCGCTTCAGCCTGCGCGAGGCGCTGGCGGTCAAGGACGGCAAGCTGCTCGCCGTGGGCACCAGCGCCGAGGTGCTCAAGCTCAAGGGGCCGCGCACCGAGGTGGTGGACTTGCAAGGCCGGCTGGTCATCCCCGGCCTCATGGATTCACATGTGCATCCGGCCGGTGCGGCCATGACGGAGTTTGACCATCCGATTCCCGACATGGAATCCATCGAGGATGTGCTCGCCTACCTGCGCGGCCGTGCGCAGGTGGTGCCGGAGGGCGAGTGGATCAGCCTCTCGCAAGTCTTCATCACGCGGCTGCGCGAGCAGCGTTACCCGACGCGCGCCGAGCTGGACAGCGTCGCGCCCAAGCATCCCATCATCTACAGCACCGGGCCGGACGCCTCGCTCAACTCGCTGGCGATGAAGCTCAGCGGCATCGACCGCGACTTCAAGGTGACCGACGGCGGCAGCGGCTTTGCCGAGCGCGACCCCAAGACCGGCGAGCCCACCGGCATCCTGCGCAACTGCTCGCGCTACGTGAAAACGAAGTCCTCCGCCAAGCC
>CAIPBN010000411.1 GCA_903863315.1 uncultured Verrucomicrobiota bacterium
GAGGAGTATCTCAACCAGCGCTGACCATGCCCGAGCAGGCTCGCATCACGTCCGTCGAGGCCATCCAGGCCTTCCGCACGGATCTGCTCGTGTATCTTGAAAAGGCGCGCGGCGTCGTGGACGAGGTCAGCGAGGAGGTTGCCCGCACCCGGTCGTGGCTGCAGGACGACCGCAGCGCGTATTGGGCGCAGCAAATCCGGCGGCGCACGCTCGTGCTGGAGCAGGCTCAGGCCGAACTCTTCAGCGCGCGCCTCGGTGGCCAGCACCAGAATCTTCAGCTCCAGCAAATGGCCGTGCGGCGCGCCAAGCTCGCCTTGGAGGAAGCCGAGGCAAAAGTGAAAACCACCAAGCACTGGCTGCGCGAGTATCCCGCGCAAGTCGAGCCGCTTGCCCGTCACGCGGATCTGCTCCGCCACACGCTGGTCAGTGACATGGGCAAGGCCGTGGAGTCCCTTACTCAGACCATCGCCGCGCTCGATGCCTACGCGGAGTTGAAGGCCCCGGTCGCGGAACCCCCGGCGGCTCCGGCGGCCGAATGAACTCCCGCGTGCCGCGCTTTCCCCATGAACCTCAACTCCACCCGCACGCGCATCACGGCGCTGACCAAGCAACTGGCGGTCCGCTGGCAGGAGACGCGCGAGCACTGGCAGGACGCCAAGGGCACCGAGTTCGAGAAGCGCTACCTCGAGGAGTTGTTCAGCCGCGCCAACACGGCCGCCGCCAGCATCGAGGATCTGGACAAGGTGCTCACCAAACTTCGCCGCGATTGTGAGTAAGCTCGCCTCTCCTCCGGAAATCCTCGATCTGCTCCGCCAACTGCGGGACTCGGTCCGCCTTTTCGCGGCGCGCGAGGAGCAGCTCCAGCGCGAACACCAGACGCAGGAGACGCGGCTCGGGCAGCGGTGCGAGGCGGTGCTGGCCCAGCGCTCCGCGCAGCTACAGGCCGAGCTGGCCGAGCTGGAAGCAGTCCACGCCGCCGAGCGCGCGCGGCTTGCCGCCCGCTGGGATGCGCGGCTCGCCCGGCTCCAGCGCGCTCACCGCGATGTGTTGCGGGTCCATTTGACGCGTCTTGAGGAGCGGGAGAACCAGCGCAAGTTCGATCTGCAACGGGAGCTGCTGGCCGCCCAGCGCCAGCGGGAGTCGGCGCTTAAAGCCACGAGCACCACGCACGCGGAGTTCACCGCGCAGCTCAGGGCCGCGCAGCAATCCCTCGCCGATTTGGAAGGTCGCGCCCGCTCCGCCCTGCGTGGTTATGCGGGCTGGCGGCAGCGTTTGGAGGCCAGTCTCGCCACCGCTCCCACTCCCGCCCCGGGCGAGGCCGATGAGTCGCTCGCCGCCTTGCAGCAGCGCCTGACGGCGACGGCGTTGGAGGAAGAGCGGGTGCGCAGCACCGGCCTGCCGATGGCCTTCAGCTATTTCCCCGTCTGGCTGTGGTGCGTGGCGGTGCTGGGGTTGGTGGGTGTCTTTTGGGCAGTGCCGGTGCCTGGCTTGCCGCGGCTTAATCTCACCCTCGCCGGTGCTGCTGCCGGAGCCGGGCTGGCGGTGGTCGGGCTCTTGTATTTGACCGGCTGGCTGTCGGCGGGCGGGGCGGTGAAGACGCTCATCCAGTTGCTTGGAGAGTGCCGCCAATTGTCTGCCGATGGCGAGCAACAGGCCAAGGAACGCCGGCAGACCGACGAGCAGCGTATTGAGGCTGAGGCCGCAGCCGCCGGGCAGCGCCACGAAGAAGGTTGGAACACGGCCTTGGCGGAAACGGAAGCGGCCAAGGCTGAAGCCAAACGGGTAATGGAAATCCGGCTTCAGCAGGCCATGCAGCGCTTTGAGTGGTGCCGGCATCGGGCCTGCGACGCATTCGAGGGGGTCGCTGGCGCGCAACTTACCGCCGCCCGTGGTCGCGTGGACGATGAACTGGCCAACCTCGCCGCCAGCAACGAGGCGAACACGCTCACCGTGGCCAACCAGCGCGAGATGACCTGGCAGGCGCTCGCCGCCGAGTGGCGTGCGGCGATCGAACCGGTTTACGGTGCCTTGGGGGCCGCGCAGCACGCGGCGGCGGCCTGCTTCCCCGAGTGGTCGCCTGCCTTCGCCCGGGACTGGACGCCGCCGGCGGAGTTCGCCCATGCCGCACAGTTTGCGCGGCTGGAGGTTGACGTTACGCGGCTCGCCGGAGTGCAACCGCGCACTCCCCGGCTGGCCTTGCCCGGTCCGGGAAATTTCTCCTTGCCCGTGGCGCTGGCCCTGCCGCGACTGGGGTCGCTGCTGATTGAGACAAAAGGCGAAGGCCGTGAGCAGGCCATTGGCGCGCTGAACGACGCCGTTTTGCGGATGCTGGCCGCCGCGCCGCCGGGCCGCTTGAGCTTCACGCTGGTGGACCCCGTCGAGCTCGGCCGCAGCTTTTCCGGGCTGATGCACCTAGCGGACTACGACGAGCGGCTGATCAACAACCGTATCTGGACGCAGCCCGCGCAGATCGAACAGCAGTTGGCCACGCTCAATGACCACATCGAGAAGGTCTCGCAGATGTATCTGCGCAATGAATTCGCCACCATCGCAGACTACAATGCGCAGGCGGGGCGCATCGCGGAGCGCTACCACTTCCTGGTGGTCGCGGATTTTCCGGCCAACTTCTCGGAGACGGCGGTGCGGCGGCTGATGAGCATTGCCGCCAGCGGCGCGCGGTGCGGGGTTCACACGCTGCTTCACTGGGATCAACGCAAGCCCGTGCCGCAGGAGTTCACGCCCGAGGAACTTCGCGCGGGCAGCGTCTGCGTGCGCCGGGAGGGCAATGCCTTCGTCCTCGGCGGTGAGGTGATGCCCGGCGTGTCGCTCGCGCTCGAAGCCGTGCCGGTGCCCGAGGTGGCCACGGAGTTGTTGCACAAGGTGGGCCAGGCCAGCGTGGATTCCAACCGCGTCCAGGTGCCATTCTCCGACATCGCGCCCGCGTCCGACGCGGCGTGGACCTTGGACACCGGCGACGAATTGCGCGTGCCCATCGGCCGCACCGGCGCGACGAAGCTGCAATACCTCTGCCTAGGCAAAGGCACGCGCCAGCATGCGCTGGTAGCGGGCAAGACCGGCTCCGGCAAGTCCACGCTCTTCCACGTCATCATCACGGACCTGGCGATGTGGTGCAGCCCCGAGCAGGTGGAGTTCTACCTCGTGGACTTCAAGAAGGGCGTTGAGTTCCGCTGCTATGCGGCGCACCGGCTGCCGCACGCGCGCGTGGTGGCCATCGAGAGCGACCGCGAGTTCGGCCTGAGCGTGCTGGAGCGGCTGGACGAGGAGCTCAAGCGGCGCGGGGAAATGTTCCGCAAGGTCGGCGCGCAGGACTTGCCAGGCTACCGGCGCGCGAGCGGTGCGCCGCTGCCGCGCACGCTGCTGCTGATCGACGAGTTCCAGGAGTTCTTCGTGGCGGACGACCGCGTGGCGCAGGGTGCGGCGTTGTTGCTGGACCGCATCGTGCGGCAGGGGCGGGCGTTCGGCATCCACGTCATCCTTGGCTCGCAGACGCTGGGCGGTGCTTACTCGCTGGCGCGGGCGACGCTCGGGCAGATGGTCGTGCGCATCGCACTCCAGTGCAACGAGGCTGACGCCGCGCTCATCATGGACGATAGCAATCCCGCGCCGCGCCTGCTGTCCCGGCCGGGCGAGGCGATTTACAACGACACGGCGGGCAGCGTGGAGGGCAACAGCCCCTTCCAGACCGTGTGGATTGGCGATGAGGAGCGCGACCAGTGGCTGGAGAAGATCAACTCGCTGATGCGTGAGAAGGCCATCCGCCCGCCGGGCACCGTGGTCTTCGAGGGCAACGCGCCGGCGGACGTGCGCGAGAATGCGCTGCTGGCCGAGGCGCTGGTGGCACCGGCGGCGATGGATCTTCCCCGCGCTTGGCTGGGCGCTCCGAACTCCATCAAGGGTCCCACGGAGGCGGTCTTCCACCGGCAGAGCGGTAACAACCTGCTCTTCGTGGGCCAGCGCGAGGAGGCGGCGCTGGCGATGCTCGGCGTGTCGCTGCTCGCGCTCGCGGCCCAAGGCGCCGGCCGGTTGGTGCTGGTTGAGGCCACCGCGCCAGACTCGCCCCAGAAGAAGTTTTTTGAGGCGGTGGCGCGCGCGGTGCCGCAGCAGCTCACGCTCGCGCGAGCGGGTGATCTGGACGCGGTGATGGCCGAGCTGGCGGCTGAACTGGGCCGTCGCACCGCCGATGAGTCCACGCCCGCCGTGCCGTGGTTCGTGGTCGTGCATGAGCTGCAGAAGTTCAAGAAGCTGCGGCACGAGGAGGATTTCAGCTACTCGACGGACGAGGCCAAGCCGCCGGCCCCCGGGGCGGTCTTTGACCGGTTGATTCGCGAGGGGCCGGGCGTGGGCCTGCACGTGCTCTGCACCTGCGACAGCTACAACAGCCTGGCGCGGGCGTTGAGCCGGAAGGCGATGAGCGAGTTCGAGCTGCGCGTGTTGTTCCAGATGAGCGCCAACGACTCGGCCAGCCTGTGCGATTCGCCGAAGGCCTCCGACCTCGGCCTGCACCGCGCGCTGCTGCACAACGGGCAGCTTGGCGTGCTGGAGACCTTCCGCCCCTACGCGCTGCCGGACGCGGCCTGGCTGGAGGTCGCAGGAAATAATCTCTCCAAGCTTGCGGCCGGATGAAACCGCACTACAATACGCACACGTATGAATTCTGAAAACAACTACGATGCCATCGTCATCGGCGGCGGCCCCTCCGGTTCCTCTTCCTCCTATATCCTCTCCGAGCACGGGCACCGCGTCCTGTTGCTGGAGCGCGAGAAGTTCCCACGCTACCACATCGGCGAGTCCATGATTCCCTTCACCTACGGGCCGATGGAGCGGCTGGGCCTCATTCCGCGCATGAAGGACTCGCATTTCGTGAAGAAATACAGCGTCATTTTCATCTCGCCCAACGGGAAGGTCAGCCAGCCGTTTTACTTCTTCAACCGCTACGACCGCGAGACCGTCGCACAGACGTGGCAGGTGCTGCGCAGCGAGCTTGACCAGATGCTCCTCGACCACACGCGCAGCAAGGGCACCACGGTGAAGGAGGAAACTACCGTCAAGGAGCTGCTCCGCGAGGACGGCCGCGTGGTGGGCGTTCGCGCGCAGCACAAGGACGACTCCGTGGTCGAATATCGCGCGCCCATCACGCTCGACTGCACGGGCAAGGAAGCCTTCGCGGCTGTCCGCAACGGCTGGCGCACGCGCGACCCTTATCTGAACAAGGTCGCCGTCTGGACCTATTACAAAGGCTCGAAGCGCGAGCCGGGCATTGACGAGGGGCAGACCGCCGTGGCCTATGTGCCGGACAAGGGCTGGTTCTGGCACATCCCGCAGCACGACGACATGGTGAGCGTGGGCGTCGTGGCCGAGGGCAAATACCTCACGCGCGGCGGCGTGCGCGAGCCGAAGGACATCTTCAACCGCGAGGTGGATCAAAATGTCTGGATCAAGGAGCACCTCTCCACCGGCCAGCAGGTCGGCCCCTACTACCTCACGAGCGAATACACGCAGCATGCGCGGCATTGCGGCAGCGCTGGCCTGCTGCTGGTGGGCGACGCGTTCGCGTTTCTCGATCCCGTGTTCAGCAGCGGCCTGATGCTCGCGCTCAAGAGCGGCGTGATGGCCGGTGACGAGGTTCACAAGGCGATTGCGGCGAACGACTTCTCCCCCGCGCGCTTCTCGGACTATGCCACCGGGATGCGGCAGGGCGTGGAGAACATGCGGAAGCTCGTGTATGCCTTCTACGACCCGAACTTCTCCTTCAAGGATGTCATCATGAAGTATCCCGAAGCCGCCGGCGAAATCACCGACTGCCTCAGCGGCGACGTGAACAAGGACTTCGAGCCGCTCTGGCGAAAGATTCGTGAGTTCGTGCCGTTGCCGGATGACTTGCCGCTAGGCCAGCCGCTGGCAAACTAGGCGGCGATGAACCTCGTCCAAATCACTCCGGGCGCGGGCGGGATGTATTGCGGGAACTGCTTCCGCGACAATGCGCTCGTAGCCGCTCTGCGCCGGCAGGGGCACGAGGTGCTCATGGTGCCGCTCTACCTGCCCATGACGCTGGACGAGGAGAGCCAGGCCGCCGGCACGCCGACCTTCTTCGGCGGCATCAACGTCTATCTCCAGCAGCAGTCCGCGTTCTTCCGGCGTGCGCCCAAGTGGCTGCACTCGCTGCTCGATTCGCCATTCCTGCTCAAGCTCGCCGCCGGTCGCGCCGCCAAGACCCGCGCCGCCGACGTGGGCGAGCTCTCCCTGTCCATGCTGCGCGGCGAGGAGGGCAATCAGGCGCGCGAACTCGACGATCTGCTCGCGTGGCTGAAGACCCAGCCCAAGCCCGACGTGGTGATGCTTTCCAACGCGATGCTCGTCGGCCTCGCGCGCAAGCTGAAGGCCGAGCTGGGCTGCAAGATTGTCTGCAATCTCCAGGGCGAGGACGCCTTTCTCGACTCGATGCCCAGCCCGCACCGCGAGCAGGTGTGGGCGTTGCTGGCGGAGCGCTGCCGGGACTGCGACCTCTTCATCGCCCCGAGCCGCTACTTCGGCGACACGATGGCGAAGCGGTTGAACCTGCCGATCGACAAGGTGAAGGTCGTTTTCAATGGCATCAGCCTAGAGGGCTATGGTGACAAGGGACAGGTGACAGGTGACAAAGCCGCGTCCGGTGCCCCCCTGTCAGCTGCCACGAGTCACCTGTCACCCACTCTGGGTTACTTCGCCCGCATGTGCCGGGAGAAGGGCCTCGATCTGCTCGTTGAGACGTTCATCGAGCTCAAGCGCCGCAATCGCGTGCCGAATTTGAAGCTCAAGGTCGGCGGTGGCTGCGGGCCGGGCGACGAGCCCTTCGTCGCGCAACTCCGTAAGCACCTGCGCCGGGCGGGCTGCCTGGACGATGTGGAGTTTCATCCGAACCTGACGCGCGAGCAGAAGGTGAGTTTCCTGCAATCGCTCACCGTTTTCTCCGTGCCGGCGCTCTATGGCGAAGGTTTCGGGCTGTATCTCATCGAGGCGCTCGCGGCGGGTGTGCCGGTGGTGCAACCACGTCACGCGGCGTTTCCCGAACTGGTCGAGGCCACCGGTGGCGGGGTCATCGCCGAGGCGAATGCGGCGGCGCTGGCGGCGGCGATCGAATCACTGCTGCTCGACCCCGTGCGGCTCCGAGCATTCGGCGAGGCAGGCCAACGAGCGGTGGCCGATCGTTTCACGATGGAGCAGATGGCGACGGGCGTGGCGGCGGCATTTGAGCGCCTGCGAACCAGTTAGGAGGCGACCTGATGAGTCTCTGTTCGGTTTTGTGCTCGGCGATTTGAAGTGAGATTTCTCACGTCGTCTCCTACGGCGGGGTGGGCTGTCGGCGCGGCGGCGAACCACGCGCCGTCGTGCATGATGTCGAGGGCCTCGCCTTGAATCCACTGGTCGTGCTGCCCGGCGCGCTTGGTGTTGAAGTATTCGTAAACCATCCCGCGCTGCGGGGACTTCTCGTCGCGCTTGAGGTGGTGGTCGAAGACGTATTGGGTCAGTTCGCGCATGAAGGCGCGCGTCTCGTCTGCGGAGAGCGGGCTGCGCTCGTGGGCCTTGGTCCAGGGCGCGTCCCACCAGTCGGCAGCGAAACTGGAAGTGGCGGAAGCAACCCCGAGGCTCAGAACGGCAAGGAGGCGGTTGAGCATGGTGGGAATGTGGACAATCCCGGACCGGCAAGGAAGGAGGTTTTGGTCTGATGGCTTCAGGCTTGCCACACGTGACCTCGTTGTTACAGTCCGCCCACATTTCAACCGCCGGCGGGGCGGTTTTTTGTTTCACCAACCCAGAACTGGCAGCGCGCATTTGTGAAAATCTTTACCGGCACCTCGAACCGGCCTCTGGCACAGGCGATTTGCGACTCCATCAGCATGCCCCTGGGTGCCTGCACAGTCGACGCGTTTCCGGACGGGGAGACGTTCGTGAAGATTGATGAGAACGTCCGGGGGGAGGATGTCTTCGTCGTGCAGTCCACGAGCCCGCCGACCAATCACAATCTGATGGAGATGTTCATCATGATTGACGCGTTGCGCCGCTCCAGCGCGAAGCGCATCACAGCGGTGCTTCCCTTCTACGGTTATGCCCGGCAGGACCGCAAGGATCAGCCCCGCGTGCCCATCACCGCCAAGCTGGTCGCCAACCTCATCGTCGCCGCCGGGGCGAACCGTGTGCTCACAATGGACCTGCACGCGCAGCAGATTCAGGGCTTCTTCGACATCCCGGTGGATCATCTCTACGCCGCGCCGGTGATGTATGATTACCTCAGACAAAAAAACCTGACCGACCTCGTGGTGGTAAGCCCGGATGTCGGCGGCATCAAGATGGCGCATGCGTATTCGCAGGTTTTGGAAGCTGGGCTGGCCATCGTGGCCAAACGTCGCAAGAGCGCGACCGAGGTTGAATCCATGGCCGTCATCGGCGAAATCCGCGGCAAGAATGTTTTGCTCGTGGACGATTTGACTGAGACCGCCGGCACGCTCACGTCGGCGGCGACCCTGCTTAAACGCAAGGGGGCGAAGAAAATCTTCGCCTGTGTGTCGCACGCCATCCTGAATCAGACAGGAATCGACCGGCTGCGAAAATCAAAGATTGACGAACTCATCACGACTGATAGCGTCCTCCGCCCTGCCCTGGACGGGGTGCCGATAACGACCTTGTCCGTGGCAGCGTTGCTGGGCGAAGCCATCAAACGAATTCACAGTAATTCGTCGGTGACCTCGCTTTTTGAATTTAAGGGCGGGCGGACGAGTTGAACGTGTGTTCAGCCCGCCGACCCGAAGTAAAATTGACATGAAATCTGTTTCAATGAACGCGCAGCCGCGCGCGGCGGCTCGACGCTCCGCTGTTAAAAAACTGCGCTCCACTGGCGTCATTCCTGCGGTAATCTATGGCCGCCTTGCGCCGCCGCAGAACCTCGAGCTGGACGCCCGCGAGTTCGGCGACGCCATCGCCCATCACGCCAGCGAGAACATCCTGATGGATCTCGCGGTGAAGGGCGACCAGCGCCCGCAACGTCTCGCGCTCGTTCAGGAGATCCAGCACCACCCGGTTTCCGGCCACATCCTCCATGTGGATTTCCACGAAGTGGCACCCGATGAGAAGGTGACTATCCAAGTCCCGGTGGAGTCCACTGGCGAGGCCGTGGGCGTCAAGACCGGCGGTGGCGTGCTGGAGCACGTCATGTTCCGCCTCAAGGTCCGTGCGTTGCCCAAGGATCTGCCCGAGGTCATTATCGTGGACGTGAGCGCCTTGGAGATTGGCAAGGCGATCCACCTTGGTGACATCGCTGCGCCCGCCGGCTGCGAAATTCTTGGCCACAAGGAGCTGACCGTTCTGGCCGTGGCCGCCCCGGTGACGGAGGTGGCGGAAACCGCTGCCACTGCGGCAGCGGGCGACGCGCCGGCCCAGCCCGAGATGATCAAGGAAAAGAAGGAAGACGGCGCTGCTCCGGCCAAGGACGGCGACAAGAAGGCGGACGAGAAGAAGCCCGCCGAGAAGAAGAAGTAATCCCGGGCGTGCCGTCCGTCCCTACGCGTGGAGAGTCTCTTTCTCATCGTGGGGTTGGGGAATCCGGGGGCGGATTACGCGCAGACTCGGCACAATGCCGGGTTCCTGCTGGTCGAGCGTCTGGCCGAACAGTGGCGGGCGCATTGGGAACTGGAACGAAAGTTCAAGTCCCGCGTGGCTAGGGCGGAATGCGACGGACGCCGTGTGTTGCTGGTGCAACCGCAGACGTTCATGAATCTGAGCGGCGAGCCCGTCGGGGCGGTAGCCGGTTTTTATCGGGTGCCGCCGCCTCAGGTGCTGGTGGCAGTGGACGATGCAGATTTGCCGCTGGGCGAGCTTCGCCTGCGGCAAAGTGGCAGCAGCGGCGGCCATCACGGACTGGAGTCCGTGGAGCAGCATCTGGCCACCCGCGAATATCCGCGGTTGCGGATCGGCATCGGCCGGCGCGACCCGGCGGTGCGGGAAATCACCGGGCATGTGCTCGGCAAATTTGGCGCGGACGAGCAGGAACTGTTCGCGCAGGTGCTCGCGAAAGCGGGCGAACAAGTCGGGTGCTGGCTTGGGGCCGGCATCCAGAAGGCAATGAGTCAGTTTAACGGGCCGGTCAAAAGCCAGCCCAAGCAGAAAGACAAACCGTGAAACGTTACGAAGGTCTGTTCATCTTGAACACCGCCGGCAAGGAAGAAGGCGTGACCGACATCATCGAAAAGGTGCGGTCGGAAATCAACGCCGCCGGTGGCAAAGTCGAAACCGTCCAGAAGATGGACAAGCGCCCGTTCGCGCGGGTCGCGGACAAGAAGCACTCCTCCGGCTTCTTTCTCAATGTCATCTTCGAGGCCCCGCCCGCCGCACTGGCCCCGTTGCGCGGCAAGTTCGCCAGCAATGGCGACGTGTTCCGCGTTTCCTTCACGAACATGCCCGCGCCGGTGGCCGACAAGAAGTAAACCAGCGCCGCCTCGGGTATGGCCAACTTCAACAAAGTCATCTTGGCGGGCAACATGACGCGCGATCCAGAGCTGCGTTATACGCCCAAGGGCACCGCCATTGCGAAGTTTGGCTTGGCTGTCAACCGCAAGTGGACCGGCGAGGACGGACAGTCCCGCGAGGAGGTCACCTTTGTTGATATCGACTGCTTCGGCAAGCAGGCCGAGGTGATCAGCCAATATCTGCGCAAAGGGCGCTCCATCCTCATTGAAGGCCGGCTGAAGCTGGATCAATGGGATGACAAGCAGACCGGCCAGAAGCGCAGCAAGCTGGGCGTGGTGTTGGAGTCCTTCTCCTTCCTCGACAGCGGCAACCGCGAGGGCGGAGCCGCTGGCGGACCTGCCGCCGCTGCCCCCGCCGCCCGGCCTGCCCGTTCCGTCGCGCCGCCGCCGGCGGATGCCGCCGGCGATGAACCCCCTCAGGGCGATGATGTGCCGTTCTGACCTCGAACCAATAGTTTAACCCCCCATTTCCAACTCCATTTCCTATGTCTAAAGTTGAAGTCATTCTTACCCAACCCATCATTGGCCTTGGTGCCGAGTCCGATCAGGTCAAGGTTGCCAGCGGCTACGCCCGCAATTTCCTGCTGCCCCACGGTCTCGCCATCCCGCTGACCCAGGGCAACAAGCGCCGCTTGGAGGCTTTGCGCAAGCGCCGGGCCGAACGTGAGGCTCATGAGTTCAACGCGATGACCGAGCTGGCCAAGAGCCTCGCCAAGATGACGCTCATCATCGCCGTCAAGACCGGCGACGATGGCAAGATGTTCGGCAGCGTCACCAACGGCACCATCGCCGACGAACTGAAGAAGCAGTTCGATGTCGTGCTGGAGAAGCGCAAGATTCACATTGAGAAACCGATCAAGGGACTCGGTGAGCACGAGATCGACATGCGCCTGCACGCCGAGGTGCATACCAAGCTCAAGGTCATCGTCAACAGCAGCAACCCATTGCCGGCTCCCGAGGCCGCCGCCCCCGCTGCCGCCGCGCCCGTGACCGAGAAGCGCGGCAAGAGCCGCCAGACCGAGGCTGCCGTCCCTGCCGCCGAGGCCAAGCCGGAGCGCAAGTCCCGGACGGCGAAGGCCTGATCCGCTCCAAGTCCTTTCTGCAAAAGGCAGGCCATGCGCCTGCCTTTTGCTTTTACGCCGGCAGCAGAATGTGGACTATGCGCACCTGACATGAGCACCCAGAACATTTACTCCGCCGTGCTCCGGCTGGTGGAGCAGCGCGCAGCTCGCCGGCCTTTTCAGAGGCACCTTGATGTTGGCGCGGGCACTGGCGAGCTTATCCGCCTCGTGCGGGAACGTTTCAAGGTGGAGTCCGCCGCTTGTGATTACACCGATGCCTTGATGAAGCTCCCTGGTCAGCGGGTGGCGATTGCCAATCTCAACACCCAGCCGCTGCCGTATGCGGACAACGCGTTTGACCTGCTCACGGCCACCGAGGTCATCGAGCACTTGGAGCACTTCCGCGAGACGCTTCGTGAGTTCTTTCGGGTGCTGGAGCCGGGCGGGGTGTGCGTGTTGACCACACCGAACATCCTCAACCTCAACTCCCGGCTGCGCTTTCTCTGGTTTGGATACTGGAACCTGTTTGGCCCGCTGCCGGTCAAGCACGGCGCGCTCTATTCCACGGGCGGACACATCAATCCTGTTTCCTATTTCTACATCGCGCACGCCCTGATGGACGCGGGGTTTGAGCAGGTGGAGTGGACGGTGGATAAGCCGCAGCGTTCCGCCATCCCCAAGCTGGTGCTGCTCTATCCTTTTATCCGCCTTTTCGGAGCGCTGGCCTTTCGGAAAGAAGTCGTCCGGTATCGCACGGTCGATGCGCAGAACACCCCCTTCGTGCGCGCGATGAACCACACGAACATGCTCCTGGGGCGCACCATCATCGTGGCGGCCGTCAAACCCGGCGGAACGAAGTAAGCCGGGCGGCTGAAGCCTTCGAGTCGCTCGTGCGTGGTCATGCGACCACGCGCAGGACGCGGGCAGCCACGCCGAGGCTCACCGGTAGCTCACCGCATAAGTCGCCATCCAATTCGAACGGGACTGGGGCTGTTGACGAGAGCGTCGCGCTGGAAACGCGCAGCACCGTTAAATCCCTTGGAGGACTGGGCTTTCCGGTCACATAGCCCAGCCCATAGCGCGCAAGGAGCCCCCACGTCAATCGAGGGAAAACACAAATGTCGAACAGCCCGTCATCCAGTTGGGCCGCCGGGAACATCGGCAGGTTGCCACCGTAGAAGCGCCCGTTGCCGACCAACACCAGTTCGCCCTGCACCGTGCGGCCGTCGGCAGTGACGGAAATGAGCGGGTGCGGAGCGCGCATGGCTTTCAGGCCGGCGATCACATACGCGAACTGGGCGATGCGCTTTTTCAACTGCCAGTCCACCAGACTGATGGCCCGAGCATCGAGGCCGGCCCCGGCCAGTTGGGCGAAGTGGCGGCGCTGCAGACCGTGTTCGGTGGACCAGTCCGCGAAGGGGGCATCAATGATCCGCTCCCGGCCGCTGAAGATGGCTTCCCACGCCGGGCGCAGTTGCAGCGGCAGTCCCAGCTCGCGGGCGAACACGTTCACGGTTCCCAAGGGCAGCACTGCCAGTCGTGCGCGGGCAAAACCTGAGGGGGCGTCCGCGATGCCATTGAGCACCTCGTTCACCGTGCCATCGCCGCCGCCGGCCACGAGGGTGTCGAAGCCATCCTGCACGGCCTCGGCGGCCAGGCGGCGGCCATCGCCCGGAGCCTGCGTGGGTTTAAGCGCGATGCCGCCGCTGAACGCCTCCAAGTGCCGGCGGAAGTGGCACGCCTTGTCGCCCCGGGCGGTTGGATTGAAGATGACGCAGGCGCGCATGTTGGCTTGGTTGACGAAGCTTGGCCTGCTCCAAAGGGCTTCGAGCGCTGCGTGGCGGAGAGCTGTTCCGCCCGGTGGAGAAGCTACTTTCTGCGTCCGGGCTTTTTTGCCGGGCGGGCCGAAGGCAGTTGGGTGGCCCGGGCTTGGTGGCGGCCACAGAACCGGTCAAAGGCCCCGCCGAACAAGTCCTGCACGTCGCGCTGGATTTCCGTGTTCGTTGGTTCCCAGCCGGTGGCGGCGAGGTCGGCGTATTTCTCCACCAGCACGCGCGCGATGATGCGACGGGAGTGTTCCCACTTGTAGAGTATTTGGTCCAGCACGCGGGCATCGGAATGCTGCGGAGTCACCGACAAGCCGATGAGCTCCAGGCGCATCCGGGTCATCTCCTCGATGAGGGAGGGGATGTTGGTGAACCACCAGCAGCCAAAGAGGTGCAGGTTGCGGAACTTCCGCGCGGCGACACAGAGGGAATACTGGTTCTCACGTGCCAGCGCGGTGATGAGGAACTTGTTGTCCGGGTGCGCCGCGATGAGGTTTTCGTAGGTGGCCGTGTCGCAGTGGCCTACCCCGTCGCCGGCAAGCTTGAGCTGCGGGTTCACGCCGCGCTTCACGCCGGGCATCATGGCAAAGGGCAGGCCGAATTCTCGGCAGTGCGGCAGCACGGCGGTCTCCATGAGCCTCGGGCAGGCTTGGTCACCGGGATAGCGGAAGTCCGGTGGGAGGGAGACCATGAGATACTGCGCGTTGATGCGGCGCGTCCAGTCGGCGAGGAAGCGGCGGACTTCGCTGACGGTTTTTTCCGAGAGCTGGGGAGTCACGTCGTAACCCCAGTCGCGAAGGCGCGGGGCGGCGCTGTCGTGCCAAGAGAGCAGCAGCGGGTCGATGCGCAACGCGGCTGTGAAACGTTCATCTCGGTTGAAGCCGCGCTCCCAGACCACCCGCTCGACATCGTCGAAGGGCGAGTTGGTCATGCAGATGCGCTGCACGCCTGCCACTTCCATGCAGTGGGTGGTGTAGTCGGCGACCTTCCACTTCGCAAACCACTTGCGGAGCGCGGGCAGGTCGCGCTTTTTCACGTCGAGGCCCAGGCGGTTCAGCGTGGTGAGCACACCGCGGCAAGCCTCGGAAATCGGGGAGTGTTCGATGAACAAGGCATTCCAGATGGCGTTGGCTTGTTCCTGCTTGGACATGGCCCAGAACTTGTCGTAGGGCAGGTCAAATTGACGAAAAGCTTCGGCCACCAAGTAGTGATAAACCAGCAGGTCATCAATGCCCCACAACAGCAATTCCCCGAAGGCCGGGTCATAGAGGTGGGTGTGGATGTCATAGACCGGCGTGGTGAGGACGGCCTTTTCAACTCGCGCAGCGAGCTCGCCCTGGCGTTTGGATGAGACGGGTGGTGTCATCGGAAGGGAAGCTTACCAAGCAACCCGCAGGCAGACGATGAAAAGTTGCAGCGGAGTGCGAGCGGCTCCTCGGTCCCGAAAATCACTGCCCGGCCCGGTTTGCTAGAAACCATTCGTAAGTGTTGCGGATGCCGTCAGCCAAGGCAATGCGGGCCTTCCAGCCCAGCGCATTAATCCGGGATACATCGAGCAGTTTCCGCGGTGTGCCATCGGGCATGGAAGGATCCCACGCGATTTTACCGGTGTAACCCACGATCCCGCCGATCAACTCCGCGAGCTCGCGGATGGTGACGTCTTCGCCCACCCCCACATTGATGAGCTGATCGGACTCGTAAACATCCATCAGCTTCGCACAGGCTTCGGCGAAGTCGTCCGCGTGCAGGAATTCGCGGCGTGGCGAACCCGTTCCCCAGAGTTGCACGGTCGGGGCTTGGGCGACCTTCGCTTCATGGAAGCGCCGCAGCAAGGCTGGCAACACATGCGATCGCTCCAGATCAAAGTTATCGTTTGGCCCGTAAAGGTTTGTGGGCATCGCGCTGATGAAATTGCGGCCGTATTGGCGGCGGTAATACGCGCACAGCTTGAGTCCGGTGATTTTGGCGAGTGCGTAGCCCTCGTTTGATGGTTCCAAGGCGCTGGTGAGCAGCGCGTCTTCGCGCAGTGGTTGCGGCGCGTGCTTGGGATACACGCACGAGCTGCCCAAGAAGAGCAGCTTCGACACTCCGCAAATGGCAGCCAATTCGATGACGTTGTTCTGGATGCGGAGGTTGTCGATTAGAAACTCGACTTGGAACGTGGCGTTGGCCTTGATCCCCCCCACCCGCGCAGCGGCCAAGATCACGTGGGTGGGCCGTTCCTGCTCAAAGAAGGTGCGGACTGCGGAGATGTCACGCAACTCCAGCTGCGCGTGGGTGCGGGTCACCACCCGCCAGTCGGAAAGCCTGGAGTAATGTCGCAGCAACGCGCTGCCGGCCAGGCCGCGATGGCCCGCGATGTAGATGGTTTTCTCTGGCATGTAGTCAGTCCAAGCAGCCCAGCATCTCGGAGTGCCGCCCGCAGCGGGATTCTTTTAAGACCCGTGCCGAGGCAAGTAAAGTTGATTGGCTGTCGTGGCGGTGTGGTTGGGGCAGCCTATTGAGACTCGCATAAGTGGTTAAAATCGCATCACAAAGAAAGCTCAGCTTGGTGCCAGAAGGCGCGGACGAGCCTGGGTCGGCGTTGGGCGCGACGCAGCGCCCGGCGGGCTTCTTGCCCCAATTCCGCGAAGTCCTTA
>CAIPBN010000412.1 GCA_903863315.1 uncultured Verrucomicrobiota bacterium
CCGATCTTGCCGAGGAAGAGCACCTCCCAGCCGCGGTCGGCGAGAATCCGCGAGCTGTGCTCCAAGGGTGGATAGCCCGCCGGGTTGGTGTATTGGACATAGAGGATTCGCCTCACGCCGACTGCCTCCGAGCAGCGAGCCACCCGCTCAACCCGCGCCGGACCTCCTCCGTCCGGCGCTCGAACAGCCACCAGACCAAATGCGACCCCGCCAGCGTCAGGACCATGACTCCGGCATAGACTGCGAAACCCGCCACACCGGGCTGCCATTGGCGGCCTTGAAGCACGCCAAATGACAGGAACGCCAAAAATGGGAAATGGAAGAGGTAGAGGGTGTAGGAGGTGTTTCCAAAGTAACGTGCCAGCCGTCGCCACCAAGCGGTCCCGCCCGTGTCCGCCGCCAGCCGTGGCAACGTGGCCGCGAAGGCCAGCGCAATCCAATAGTCAGCCCCGGACAGGCCGCGCCACCGATTCCACAACAATGCCCCGCCCAGCGCCAGCAGCGCGCCCCAAAACACCGGGACCGAAGCTCCTAGTGTCGCAAAGCGCGAGCGGGTGATCGCATAGGCAGCATAGCCCGCCAGCCACATCACCCCTGAGATCAGCATGTTGACAGGCAAACAAGTTCCCGCTGCCACCAGTAGCACGAGGCAAAGGACTCGCCCACGCACTGGCGTCATTCCGTGAACGGCCGCAAATCCGAGTGGAAACATCAGGTAATACCAGAACTCATTCGCAAGCGACCAGAGCGGGCCATTGGTGCCGAAAGTCGGTGCCACGATAGTCTGTAAAAAAAAGACGTTGCCGAGAAATGCTAGCACGCCGTTGTCCACTGGATTCACTGACGAGGGCCCAGAATGATTGCGCTCGAAGAAGCGGCCATCGTAACCCGCCCCGCCGCTCAACGCCCCACCGACCAAGTCCCAGACGAGGGTCAGCACCAACGCCGGTAGCAACACCAGCCACAACCGCGTCATCCGTCGCAGCGCATAGTCCCCAAAGCTCCACCGGTTCGCTTGAAAACGCTCATGCACCGCTCCGCCGATGAGGAATCCACTGAGGACAAAAAAAACGACCACGGCTTGATGGCCAAAGCCTGTCAATCCGTAGAACGCGTCCGTCAACAGGTTACGCGTAGTTACTGCGGAATGTTCCACGAAGAGAAACGCACGCAGGTGCCCCAACAGGACCGCCAGCGCAGCCGCGCCCCGCACGAGGTCAAGCTTGTCGAGTCGCATGAGCCTGAGCGCGATTCGTCCGCGCGACAATTTCTCCGTAACTCTCGATCCGTCGCACCGGCCTGCCGTCGGGATGCTCGACCGTGTAGCCATAACGTTCCAGCCGGCCGATCAACGATTCGCTGGTCGTGCCGCAGAGGTGCCAGTTGTAGGGATGCACCTCGACGTAGATCACACGAGGCGCACGGGCTGCATCCGACAAGACTTCCTCCCCACCACGGAGCACATCCTCTTCAAATCCCTCCACATCCACTTTGAGCAGGTCCAGTCGTCCGGACTTAAAATGAGTGTCGAGACGCACCACCGGCACGCTCCGCGAGCCGGGAGTGCCATCGGCCACGATCTGATTGTGAATGTCGTGGTCCCCGGTGAACGCGATCCGGCCATCGGCCGCGCCAACGGCGACATTCACGGCGGTAATCTGCGTGCTGACCCCGTTCAGCTCCACATGCCGTTGGCAGTGGCGGAAATTGGTGGCGTCAGGCTCGAATGCTGTGACTTGGCCCCGGTGGCCAACCCGCCGCCCGAGCGCAATGGCATACAACCCGATGTAGGCCCCAACGTCGGCGACCATGTCGCCCGGACGGACGTTGGCCATGACATGCCGCCAGACTTCCGGCTCATACGACTCGCCCAAGCCACGGAACTGAGGGGCGACCAGCACGCGGTCCGTGCCATTTATCACGCGTTCGAGCCCGCCCCGGCCCAGCGCGTTCACCGTTGCATCGTAGACAGGGCGCGCGGTGTTCCAAAGCCAGCCCGCATTGTTCAGGAGCGGGCTGTGGCGGATGGCCACGCAGGCTTTCTCAATGAAGTTCATGGCACCACTGCTACCGAAGAATTCACTTCCACAGCCCGGGCCTGCGTCAGCAACTGGTCGTAGAGGTTCGCCATCTCCCCAGCCACCGCTTCAATGGTGCGAGGCGCGCGGACGCCTGCCCGTAAACGCGGTAACAAATCTGCCTCGGTGCAGACCCGCCGCCACGTCTCCGTCCAGGCCATCACGTTCGCCGGCTCCACGAGCAAGCCATCCACACCATCCCTCACCAGTTCGGCGATGCCGCCGAGCCGCGAGCCGATGACGGGCACGCCGGCGGCGAATGCTTCAAGGACCACCATCGGTCCGCTCTCCAGCCACTGTGACGGCACCGCCAGCACATCGTAGCTCCCCAGTGCCGAAACAACTTCACTTGCGGCCAACGGAGGGTGGAACGATATGCGGGAGTCACCAGCGGCCAAAGCCTGTAATGTTCGCCGGAAGCGTTCGCCGCCCTCGCCGTAAATAACCGACAGCATCGCGCGAAGATGTTTTTGGCGCGCCGATAATCGCTCCGCAAGGACATGGAGCGGCACGCCAGGGGCAGGCGCATAAACGCCATTGATAGGCGCAGAAAGAGAGAACGGACGTACAAGCGCGGACG
>CAIPBN010000413.1 GCA_903863315.1 uncultured Verrucomicrobiota bacterium
AGGAAAAGCGAGGCGAGAGGTGAGAGGTGCTTCATGGTGGAAGTTGAGGTGGTGGTTGGAGAACTACTGGCTCACCAGCAAGGTCGTCGGCTCGGAGGTGATCTTCAGCCCGGGAATTGTGACCAGCCCGCTGGCATCGGCTTTGCCTTCGCCGTGGGCGCTGCCAAAGGTCCATTTGAAAGCTTGGCCGGGCGCGAAGCGCGTGTTCTGAATCCGGCGCAGCGACACATCCGCGCTCGCCTCCTTGGGAATGTCAAAGGCCGTTTTCACGGTCGCCGGAGTGGCCAGGAAGAGCGACATCTCCAGGCGACCCTTGGCATCCGTGAGATTCTTCCAGCGGAAGAAGGCGTTGATCTGGCCGGTGGTCTTGCCCTTCACATCGTCCGGCCAAGGAAGCTTGCCATTGCTGGAGGCGTTGGCGAACACAGGATAGGCCTCGTTCTTTTTCACACTCAGCCAGTCGAAGGTGTTGATCAGGTCGTTGACCTTCTCGATGGCGGCGTGGTTGTTGGCGTGGCCGAAGGGGCCCCAATAGAAATACAGCGCATACTTGCGGTCGTTCATCGCCTTCACAAAGCGGTCGTGGCCATTGGACCAACTGTCATTCTGGGCGGAATAATCAACGGCCACCGGCGGGTCGGGGAGTTTGAGCGTCGCCGGGATGAACTGGGGCGGGAAGCCCATGCGATGCGATGCGTGCTCAACGCCGGCGGGGACGTTTGCCTTGATCGCGGCGAACACATCCCCGTGGCGCAGCCCAATGCCGAGCGTGCCGCTGCCGCCCATCGAGTTGCCGGAAAGGTAAACGCGGTTCGGGTCGGTCGCATACTTCGCCATCACCCACTTGATTGTGTCCATCACGCGCTTTTCCGCCGGTGAGGTTTCACTGCCCGAGTTGCGCTGGGTCAACCCCGCGTCCCCCACGTGCATGCCACCCCACCACCAGTCGCCCTTGTTCGCCCGGCAGTCGAGATACAGCGCGTAATGGTCGTCAGGCGAGCGGTAGATGTCGTGGTTGCCGACGGTGCGCGTGCATTTCAAACACGAAACCACATCGTGTCCCGCCGAGTGCAGAACGACGTAAAGCGGCGCGTTTTTGCGCGGTGTCTTGGGGTGGACGACGATGAATGTGTCCTGCTGCGGCTGCTTGTAGCCCCACTCCGGCCGCACGCCGTGCTGGAAGACCTCCACGGCCCGGCCATTGATCACCAGCTCATCGAAACTACCGGCCTTGATCGTCGGTGCCGTGGCCTCCGGCCAACCGGTCTCCGCGGAAAGCAGCGGCAGGACGGTCGTCAGCAGGAGTGACAGCACAGTGCGGGGCGTTCGGTTCATGGTAGGTGATGATGGCCAAGGGGTTGTCGTGAAAGGAGAGCACCTGAGATCCGCCGTCTAGTTCTTTGGGGTGCCCTTGAACTCGAAACTGCGGCGGAGACTACGCAGCTCCCGCCAAATCGCCTCGGTTGCTCCGGGGGCCTTCGGGGAAGTGCAGACGAACAGGTAATCCCGCGCGGTGCCGGGGTCGGTCCAGAATTGGATCTCGAAATGCAGCGTTTGCGGCTGCCCCGTGACGAAGGGCTCAACCCAGGCCAGCTTGCCCGCGTATTGAGTGACTTTGGTTGCAGCAGGAATTTGATCAGGCGTTCCGATGGCTTGCTTCGCCTGCTCCAGCTCAAAGGTGAACTTGCCCGCATCAACCGTCCGGCCCCTGCTCTTCGAAACCGACTCGGCCAGTCCTTGGTAGTAGGCGAGCATTTCCCGCTGGATGACTTCCCGTGTCAGCCCCTGCTCTTTCACCAGCGAGAACACGAAAGCATACGAGAAGAAGGACTCGGACTGGGCCTGGAACATTCCGGGGGCGAAACGAATCACTTCGATGCCCTTTAACTTCATCGCCGGAGCGAAGGTCGGGGGCAGGGCAATGCGCTCGCCTTTCCAATCGGTGTGAAAGACGAGCTGTTCGCCGGTCACACCAACCGCTGCGGGTTTGTCTTTTGGCTCCGCTGCGGAGCTTGGCCCGGTCAGGCCAGCCAGAACGCTCAAGCACCAGGCGAGGAAAAGCAGGGTCCGGACATTTTTCATACGTGGAGGGTGAGCCTGCGTCACTTGCCAACGGCGAACAAGTGCCTACTGCCGCGCAGATAGAGGGTGCCGGCCGAGAGCGCGGGCGTCGCCATGAGCGGCTCGCCCACCGGATTGGTGGCGAGGAGTTTCAACTGCGTCCCGGCCTGCAGCACAAACACCAGGCCATCCTCTCCCGCGAGGTAAATTCTTCCGTCAGCGGCGACTGGCGACGCGCTGAAGCCGAAGGAACGATGCGGCACGCGCTCCTGATAATGTTCCGTGCCGGTCCGCAGATCGTAACAGCCGAGCAGCCCGTCGTTGTTAAGCACATAAAGCAGACCTCGGTAAATGAGCGGCGTGGGCATGTAACCGCCCCGGCGGGTCTTGCTCCAGGCCACGAAGGGGCTGCTGGTCTCGCCGTTTCGCAGGGTCAGATCGCCAACGGCACCCGGACGAATGGCAAAGATGGGGCGCTCAGGTGCCCGCCCGCTCGCAACAATAATCAGCCCCTCGGCAAACACCGGCGTCGGCGCGGTGATCTTGGAACTGCCGCCCAGCCGCCAGAGCTCCGCGCCAGTCGCAGGATCATAGCCCCGGATGAAATTGGAACCATTGGTGACCAGTTCCGCCCGGGTCTTCCCGGGATACACAGTGGGCGTTCCCCACGATGGCAACTCGTCCCGCGGGGTCATCCAGACCGTCTTGCCCGTTTTCACGTCCACCGCGATCAGGAAGGAACCCTTTTGCTGGTCGCATTGAACGATGACCTTTCCTTCATGAATAATGGGTGAGCTGGCGCTGCCCCATTCGTAGCTTGGCAGGTCATACGCCCCGACATCCATGCGGCCGAGATCCATTTTCCAGAGCAGCTCCCCGGCGACGCCGTAGCAAAAC
>CAIPBN010000414.1 GCA_903863315.1 uncultured Verrucomicrobiota bacterium
AAATCAACCGCTTCGGCGGCGCCGTCGGCGCTGCGGAAGCAAAGCGGCGAAAGCCCAGTGATTCGAGGGCCGGCAACGCGATCAGCGCAGTGCTGGATTGAAGGAAGCGGCGGCGGCGTAGCGGGGCGTTCATTTGATTCGTGGAACAGCGGACGATGGCGTGGCTGGAAAGATTGAAGGAAAGGGATCGGGCCAGGGCTCCGCCGGCTTCACTTGGTTTGAAACTCCTGGCTGGTGACGAGCGCATGAACGAACTCGCGCGTGGCGAATCCCTTCTGCCCCGTGCGCCGCACCATCGCGTCGATCAGCGGCTCGTCACGGAAGCCCAGCGGCCGGCCCAGCGCATACTCGCTCAAGGCCATGCTGAAGCCCCGGGCGAAGTTGTCCGCGCGGGCCGTGATGAGGTCGCGCAGCTCGAAGTAGCTGTGGAAAGCCGGACCTTTGTAGAGTTGTGAAGTGACTTCAATCTGCCAGGTCTTGCTCGCCCCCTTCACCGGTTTGCCCTTCTCGTCCATGACCTGATAGGTGTCGCTGGTGCGCCATTGGCCGACGGCGTCGAAGTTTTCCAGGCCGAAGCCGATGGGGTCGATCTTGCGGTGGCAGCTCGCGCATTGCGCGTCCTCCTGATGCGCCTGCAAGCGTTCCCGGGTGGTGAGCACCTTGCCGGCGAGCCGGGTGATTTGGGGGACGTTCGCGGGCGCGGGCGGCGGAGGATCGTTGAGCAGCTTCCGCAGCACCCAGGCTCCGCGCTCGACGGGGCTGGTGCGGTCCCCGTTGCCGCCCATGACGTTGATGGCGGCCATGCCGAGCAGGCCGCCGCGCGGCGAGTCCTGGGGCAGCGAGACCTTCTGGTAGGCATCACCGTTCACGCCCGGGATGCCGTAGAAATCAGCGAGCAGGTGATTGACGATGACGTAGTCGGCCTTAAGGAGATCGCGCAGCGGGGCGTTGTGCCGCAGGAGGAAGGCGAAGGTTTCATAGACCTCGTTCTTCGCGGCGAGCCGCGTGCTGTCATCGAAGCGCGGGAACTTCGCGCGGTTCACTTCAAAGAAATCGAGCCGGTCCATGCCCAGCCATTGGAACACGAAGCCGCGCACGAAGTCCTGCGCGCGCGGGTCGTCGAGCAGGCGCTCGGTCTCGGCGGCCAGCACCTCGGGCTTCCGCAATTCGCCGCGCCGGGCCAGCTCCAGCAGGGGTTCATCCGGCGGTGCGCTCCAGAGGAAATACGCGAGCCGTGTGGCCAGCTCAGGGCCGGTGAGCGGGCGGCGCTTTTCATCGGCGGCGGGCTCAGCGAGGTAGAGAAACATCGGCGAGGACAAGACCACTGCGAGCGTTTCCCGCAGGGCCGCGCTGTGTTTCCTGCCGGACTTCAACTGCGTGTCGTAGATGCCAGCGAGCCGTTGGAGATAGCTTGCCGGCGGCTCGGTGCCACGAAATGCCACCGTGGCGAAGCGGGCCAAGGCAGCCTGGACATCGGCGGGTGCCGGCGTGGCGCTCTTATCATCCACGGGCAGACTGCCCAACGCCGCCAGACCGGGCGGCTGCGGCCGGACGGCGTCGCTGAGCCGCTCGATTTCCAGGTAGTCGATCCACAGCACGGCCTCGGGGCCGATGCCATTGCGCTTCACGGCCTCGGCACGTTTGCGGCCGCCCTCCTCGTTGTTGTCCCAGGCACCCTTCTCACGGATGAAGAGCGTCCGGTCCCCCGCATCGGTCTGGGAACGTGTGAGCGTGAAAGGCAGCTCAACGATTTGCGGCTGGTCCATCGTGCCGGTCACCTCAAACGTCGCGCGCACCATGCCGTTGCGCGGGTGCATGCCGACTTCGAGGAAGCGCTGCTCCGGCCGCGCGTCTTTCGCCGCCGCGAGGCGCACGCGGAAGACATAATTGCCGCTGGTCCACTCGCCGGGCACGGGCAGTTGCAGAAAGCCAAGTGCCATCACCGCCGGGTGCATCGTGGGCGTGCCGAGATACGCGCCGCGATCCAGCCCGGGCTGTCGCAGGTAATACTCGTGATACTTCTGCCAGTTCTCGCCGAGGGCGCTGTTCGCCTTGTCGGCGTTGTTCTCCTCCGTCTTGAAGCCGAACGACTCGGGCGATGGCGCGCCTTTGATCTTGTCCCACGAGCGGCGGAAGATGGCGTCGTTTTTCGAGTTCTTCTTCAGGTCGGCGACCACGGCCTGGTTCTCCGGCCGCGCGGCGGCTTCCTCCACCGCCTTCACCCAGCGCTGGGCGCGAGCCCGTGCGTCGATTTGTTCCGCGACATACTTGGCCACCTTTTCGTTGGCGGTCTCGCACTCGAAGCGGACTTTGCTCAGGCCTTTTGCCGAGACCGAGCCGACCTGGCGGTTGGAGCCGATGCCAAACTTCGCCACCGCCGGGGTCGTAACCGGCGCGACCTTCACATTGCGCTCCACCTCCACCCAGTCCACCCAAAGCGCCAGCTCCGGGCCGATGCCGTTCCTGTGTTTGCCCTCGCCAAAAATGCGGCGGGTCTGGGTGTAGTGATCGTTGCTGCCCTTCTCGCGGATGAAGATCGTGCGGTTATCGCGGTCCTGGTTGCCCTTGGTCAGCGTGAGGGGAATCTCGATGACCTGCGGCGCGGCCATGGTGCCTGTGACCTCGTGCGTGCTCATCACCTGCCCGTTGCGCGGATGAATGCCGAACTCGATGAACCTCCGTTCCGGCGGGGCCTGCGGCGTGGCCGCCACGCGCACGCGCACGGTATAATCCCCCACCGGCCAGCTTGGCGGGACGTAAACGCTCACGGCGTCGTTGCCCAGATCGGTGCCGGCCATGATGGTCAGGTAGGCACCCGTATCGAGCTGCGGCTGCTTCAGGTAATGCTCGTGATACGGGCGCATGTAACCCGCGCCAACGGCTGTGCCATAGCTGAGCGCGCCGTTGGCCTTGTCGGCATTGTTCTCAACTGTCCGGAAGCCGAAGTCCTCGGGCGCGGGCGCGCCTTTGATCTTCGCCCACGAGCGGCGGAAGAGATCTTCGCTCTTCGACTCCTTGCGCAACTCCGCGACGATGGCCGCGTTCTCCGGCCGGGCCGCCGCCTCGTTCACAGCCTTCACCCATTGTTTCGCCCGTTCGAGCGCATCAAGCTTCTCCTGGTAATTCTTCGTGATGATCTTGAACGAAGTCTCTGCCTCGTAGCGCAACTTGCGCTCCTCACCCGCCGCAGCCTGCCAGGCGAACGCCTCCTCCAGCGCCTCGCGGCCGAGTGACTGATATTGCTCAAACTGGTTCGCCGACATGAACAGGTTCACGCCCGCCGTGTCGAAGCCGCCATTGCCCGTGTCCCCCGGCAGCTCCGTCACGTTGAGGTCAACGCCCAGCAGTTCGCGGAGGGTGTTCTTGTATTCGCGCCGGTTGAGCCGCCGCATGGTGATGACGCCGTTCTGATCGCTCAAACTCCGCCGCGCCGCCACCATCACATTCGCCAGGTCATCCAGAAAATCGGCCTTGGCCGCATTTGCCGGCTGCTTCTCGTTCTCGGGCGGCATCTCGCCGGAGTTCAGTGCGTTGAGCACCTTCTGCCAGCGCTCGGCGGTCTCGATGTTCGTGAGGGCAAACGGCAGATCATCAACCCGGAACTTGCCCTTCTGCTTCTCGGGCCCGTGGCAGGAAACGCAATGGGTCTGGAGCAAGGCCCGGTGCTTCTCGTTCATCGCCACCGGTTTGACTGCGCTGGCGGCGGAGGCCCGTAAAGCCAGCAGCAGGATTGGGAGCAGAACCAGGGTTTGTTTCACGTAAGGGGCGGGCGTTGCCATCGTAAGTTCGGGGAGGATGGACGGGATTCAGGCCAGGACAAGTCACGTCGTGTTCACCACGCGCCCACAGCATCCATCTGACTCAGTTACCCGATGACACCGAGCTTGCTGCCCATCACATGACCATGCCGCCATCCACGGCGAGCACCTGGCCGGTGATGTAACGGGCCGCCGGGCTGGCGAGGAAGACGGCGGCGTTGGCGATGTCATCCGGCTGGCCGAGCGAGCCGAGGGGAATCTGCTTCAACAGTTCGGCTTTGAGGTCGTCCTTGAGCACGGCGGTCATGTCAGTCTCGATGAAACCGGGCGCAAGCACGTTGGCCGTGATGCCGCGTGAGGCGAGCTCCCGGGCCACCGACTTGGTGAAGCCAATGAGCCCGGCCTTGCTCGCCGCGTAGTTCGCCTGCCCGGCATTGCCAATCAGGCCGATGACGCTGGCGATATTGATGATGCGGCCGGAGCGCTGCTTGAGGAAGGCGCGGGTGAAGGCCTTGGTGAAGGTGAACGCCCCCCGGAGGTTGGTGTTGATCACCGTATCCCAGTCCGCGTCGCTCATGCGCATGAGCAGGCCGTCGCGCGTGACGCCGGCGTTGTTGACTAGGATGTCCACCTTGCCGGCCTCCTTCAAAATGGTCTCGGCCGCGGCGACCACGGCCGCGCTGTCCGCCACATCCACGGCCTGCGCCCAGGCCCGGCGGCCCAGCGCGCGGACCTCGGCGGCGACCTTCTCGGAGTTCTCCTGCGTGCGCGAAACACAGACCACGTCCGCCCCCTCGGCGGCGAATTTCAACGCGATGGCGCGGCCGATGCCGCGACCCGCGCCCGTGACCACTGCGATCTGCCCGTTCAATGAATTCATAAGCCCGGATTTGTCGGCGGGGCCGGGGGCGAAGTCAATTCGGGACCGCGCTGCCGCAGGGTTTCACGGAGCAGTTCGCCCTCAGCGAGCCGGTGCCGGCACCGGGCGGTAGTCCGGATGTTCGCCCATGATTTCCGCCCACAATTCGCCGGGGGAAATCTTTCGTTCACGGGAGCGGTTCACCCACTCCACCTCCGTCGGCGCGCCCGGCGCGGTGAACCGGATGCCCCAGATCGGGTCAAACGCCTGGGCCGAGAGCGAATAGCGCATGTCGCCAATCACCGTGGGATCGCCCGGCGAACGCGCAATCCACCCGTCCGAAAACCACGCGAACCGCTCGAAGGAACGCAGTGGCCCATTGCGCGCCGCTTCCGCGGGCGAAAGGTCGCGCCGGCTCACCAGCGGCAGAGACGTCCCCTCGCGCACCGTCACCGCGCCCAGCCAAGGCACCCGCAGCCGATCGCTGTGGATGCGTCCGTCGTGCAGGTAGAGCGAGCGCCAGACCAGGTGGTTGCCGAGCGTGGGCATCGCCTCGGAGCGTTCGACGCGATGGCCCCGCGCCCGGGCCAGCTCCGCCTGCACTGCGTGCGCCCGGGCCTTTTGGACCGCTCCCAGCGCCAGATAGGCCGCGCCAACCCCCAGCGCCGCCCACACTCCGCGATGGCTGGCGTGAGCGGCGGGAGCGCCTCCCCCCTGCCGGCG
>CAIPBN010000415.1 GCA_903863315.1 uncultured Verrucomicrobiota bacterium
ATTCTTAATCCACCCCCATGAAATCCACCCGCAACTACCCGCTCCTCCTCGCCAGCCAGTTTCTCGGCGCGCTGGGCGACAACGCCATCCTCGCCGTCATCGTCGGCCAGCTCACGCTGTTGGCGAAGACCGGCGCCATCACCTCCGATGAGCTGCGCACCCGCAGCACGATTTACACGAGCATCTTGTTCATCCCCTACATCCTGCTCGCGCCGCTGGCCGGCTACCTCAACGACCGCTATGCGAAGACTTCGTGGCTCGCCGGCGGCAACTTCCTCAAGCTCCTCGGCACCGCAATGTGCGCCATGAGCATCTGGTTCGGCTATATCTGGCAGGCTCCGGGCTACTTCCTCGTCGGCATCGGTGCGACGGTCTATGGCCCGGCCAAATACGGCATCCTCCCCGAAATCCTCCCCCGTGAGCGCCTCGTTAAGGCCAACGGTATGGTCGAGCTGCTCACGCTGCTCGCCATCCTCATGGGCGCCATCGTCGGCTCGGTGATGGTGGACCAACTTCCCGTCGGCACCTGTTACATCATTGTCGCAGGAATCTTCGGTGCTTCCCTCGCCTTGAACTTCTTCATGGAGCGCACGCCCTCCGATGCGAACGTCCGCGTTGGCCAGAGCGTTGGCGAATTCTTCGGTCACTTCGGCGCACTGTTCGCGGGCCCTCGGCTGGGCAAAGTCCTCGTCGGCACCGCGCTCTTCTGGGTCTGCGGCGCGACCATGAAAATCAACTTCCAAGCGTGGGGCCTCGACGTGCTCAAGCTCCCCGACAACACGCAAATCGCGCTGCTCGGTCTCTGGCTCAGTGTCGGTGTCATGGCCGGCAGCCTGACCGCCGGCAAGCTCCTCGCCGTCAGCGACCTCAGCCGCACGCGTCACTACGGCGTCCTGCTCGCGGGAATGTTGCTTGCGGTGTTCGCCGTCGAGCCGCTGGGCCTTCAGCACATCGGTCAGCAACTCCTCCAGAAGGCCGGCCCCGGTGGCGGACAGCAGACCGTGCTCGTCATCCTGCCCCTGGTAATGGGCCTGCTCATCGGCGCGGGCTTCGCGGCGGGCCTGTTCCTTATCCCGCTCAACGCCGCGCTCCAGGCCGAGTCCGACCCCACCAAGCTGGGCAAGACCATTGCCGTGCAGAACTTCTGCGACAATCTCGGCATGGTCATCGCGGGCCTGCTGGTCTTCGCTTGCGTGAAGATGCACCTCTCCGCCTCCCAAGTCTTCCTCGTCCTCGCGGTCATGGTGGCCGCCGCGCTCACCTGGCTCAAGTTCCCCGGTAAGGACGATTCCGCCTCGTAAATCCCAACCCAGTTCCCCATCGTTTTCTCAAGCAATCCCATGAAAGCATTCCTCCGCCTCCTCGTCCGCCTGCTCTTCCGCTTCCGCGCGTTCAACGAGTCCGCCCTCCGCGCGCCTGGTCCGGTCCTCCTCATCCCCAACCACACTTCCTGGCTCGACTGGCTGTTCATCGGCGTGTGTCTGGACAGTGACTGGAAGTTCGTCACGTCCTCCACCACCGCGCAGAAATCCTGGTTCCACAAGTTCGTGATGGTCAACGACCGCACGTTTCCCATCGACAACGCCTCGCCCTATGCCGTGAAGCACATGGCAGAGTTCCTCTCCAAGGGCGGGAAGCTCGTGCTCTTCGCGGAAGGCCGCCTCTCGCGCACGGGAACCCTGATGAAGCTCTTCGACGGCACCGGCTTCCTCATCCACAAGACCCACGCCAAGGTCATCACTGCCTACGTGCGCGGCGCGCAACGCCTGCCCTTCTCCCCCAACACCGGCTGGAAGCGGTGCTTCTCCCGCGTCACCGTCCACTTCAGCGACCTCCTCACGGCCCCGCATCAGGAGCATCTCAGCACGTCCCAAAGCCGCACGCTCTTCACCCGCTGGCTCCGCGACCAGATGGTCGGCCAGCAGTTCAATACGGAGATGAACTTCGGCCCGGCCACCGTGCCGGCGGCCATTGCGCAAGCCGCCTCCGACGAGCCGGGCAAGGTCATCCTCGAGGACGCCACGCAAACCCAGCTCACCTATCGCAAGCTGCTCATTGGCGCAAAGCTCATGGGCGACCGCATCGCGCAAGCGTGCGCCTCGCCAGCCTCCGCCCCCGTGCGCATCGGTGTCCTGCTGCCCAACGTCAACGCCACCCCCGTCGTCCTCGTCGCGCTGTGGCAGCGGGGCATCGTCCCCGCCATTCTCAACTACTCCACGGGCACGCCCACGATGCTCGCCTGCACGGAACTCGCGGGGCTGAAGCACCTCGTCACCTCCCGCGCCTTCCTCCAGCGCTTCAAGCTCGACCCCGCCCCCTTCGAGCAAGCTGGTATCAAGCTCCTCTACCTCGAAGACCTCCGCGCCACCATCACCGGCGGGGATAAGTTCATCGCGTTGCTCGGTAGCTATTTCAACTTTCAGCTTTCAGCTTGCAGCTCCCCCACCGACACCGCCGCCATCCTCTTCACGAGCGGTTCCGAAGGCGTCCCCAAAGGCGTCGAACTCACCCACCGCAATCTCCTCGCCAACGTCCGACAACTTCTCGCCAAGTGCGATCTCCTCGACAGCGACCGTTTCTTCAACGCCATGCCGCTGTTCCATAGTTTCGGCCTCACCGCCGGCATGGTGCTGCCGCTGGTGCGTGGCAACTACATCTTCATCTATCCCTCGCCCTTGCATTACCGCGTCGTGCCCACCGTCTTCTACGACAAAGACTGCACGGTCCTCTTCGGCACCAACACCTTCCTCAGCGGTTATGGGCGGAAGGCTCATCCTTACGACTTCCGCAGTCTTCGCTACCTCTTTGCCGGTGCGGAGAAGCTCCAGTCCGCGACCGCCGAGCTGTGGGCGCAGAAGTTTGGCGTCCGCGTCTTCGAAGGCTATGGCGCGACCGAGTGCAGCCCCTGTCTCAGCGCGACCACGCCC
>CAIPBN010000416.1 GCA_903863315.1 uncultured Verrucomicrobiota bacterium
CCCTGCCCCGGAGCGCAGCTCGTAAGTGCGTCCGGCTGCCGCTGGCCAGCTTACCCGCAGCAGTTGCGTGTTCCAGGGTGATGCGTCGAGCGTGAAGGGAAACGGCGAGTTGAGCTGGCCTGGATGCGATCCGATGGCCTGCTCGCGGGCGTTGGAAAACCCATCGCCATCCGGGTCATCCCGGGGGCCGAAGGCGAGCGTTCCAAGCTGCGCCAGCTCCCAGTCGTCATCCAGCCCGTCCGCATCGGTGTCCCGGATGGACACGCCCGTGAGCATGAGGCTCACCAAGTTCACGCTTCCTGTGTCCGCGGGGTCCTCGTCGCCCACTTGCACCGTCCACGTTCCCACCGTGGATTCGTAGAAGTGGTGGGTGCTGAAGTAGGTCCAGTCGGTGAGCGGGCCGCCTGCCGAGAAGGAGTTGTAACGCTGGAGAATGCTGCGGGTGCCGGCCGGCGAGATGAGTGTGATGCGCAGATCGCCTAGGTAGGTATGGCTGGTCTGCAACCGCACCGCCACGTGTTCGCAACTCAACTGGTTCGTCACCGCAAACGTGTAGCGGGCCGTGTCCTGCTCCAGTTGCACGCGCAGGCCGGCGTTGGTCTGCGCGATGGCCGCCAGCAACTGACCATTGGTCAGGCCGATGAAAATGGAGGGAATGCGGGTGAAGTTCGTGAGGCTCATGCTCAACAGCGAGTCGTTCTCATGGTTGTAAATCACCGCGAGCGCCGCCCCGGCGTTCTCGGCGTGCTTCAGCTTGTCGGAGAAGGAGGCCGTGCCCCGTTCGATGAGCGCGCCTTTGCCCGTGAGATTCGTGGTCAGCGGACTGTTGGCCTGCCCCACGAACACCAGCGGAACGCTGGCGGTGGGCTCGTCCAGCCGCAGCCGCTCGCCGGGAGCCTCATCGGGGTGCAGGCTCTCTTCCGGCATCCAGCCGGCCATGGTCGCTCCGCCGGGCAAGCCACCAACCCCGGCCAGCCGCACCAGAAAACCGAGATCAGGAATGGCCTTCGACACCGTGGACGTGACCGTGATGCTCGTGACCGGCGGACGATTGGACCAGGTCTTCGCCAGCCGCACCGCCAGCCCGGCGTCGGGAACGCCATAGCCGAGGTTGTGGCTTACCGCCAGCCCGGCGCTGTTGGTTGCCAGGTCGGGGTCAGCCAAATCGAAATGCCGCGCCGAGAGCAGGAGGATTTGCTGCACGTCGCGGATGGTGAGGTTGGTGTTGGCTCCCAGCAGCAGCGCGGACAGGCCGGAGATTTGTGGTGCGGCGAAGGAAGTTCCCTGTGGACTGACGGAGTTGAACGCGTAATCCGCCGAGTCATCCAGATAAGTGATTCCGCGGTTGTAGCCGAAGGAGGAGCCTGTGCGGTCCGTGGTCGGCGGTGCGTCCAGCCCGGTGTCGCCCACCGGCGCCGCCACGAGCACGGGCGCTCCCGGAGTGCTGTAGCTGGCCACCCGGCCGGTGATGCGGACGCCCGCAACCGTGATGGCCCGCGCGTCGGCCGTGTAAAGCTGGTTGTTGGCGTTGGCCCCTGAGGTCCGGTCGTTGCCCGCCGCCCGCACCATGATGACGCCCCGGCCACCGCGCCCCAGAGTGAGCGCATTGGTGAGTCCCAGCCCCTCGATCGCGCTGATGCCAATCAAGCCGGAACCACTGTTCAACCAGCTGTGGTTTTGCACCCCGACGCGGTTGGACATGAACTGAAACATGTTCATGAGCGCCTCCTCGGTCGAGCCCAGCATCTTCCAACTGGCCAGATCCGCCGCAGGTGCGACGCCGCTGATGCCAACTCCATTGTTGCCGCGCGCCACCGCGTAGCCGGCGACGGCGGTGCCATGATTGTCAAAGCTCCCCAACTGCGCGCCGTTGGTGTTGCCGCTGTCAAAGTTGTAGTGCGGCTGGTCGGCGGCCGGGGCTTGGAAATCAGGATGCGCGAGATCCACCCCTGAGTCAGCGATGGCGATCAGCACTCCCGCTCCTTGGGACAACGGCCACGCGGCGCGGACGTTCAAGTCCACACCCTGCGGCACGCCGCTGGCGTTGCGGTTCTCCAAGTTCCACTGGTTCGGGATGAGCCGGTCGTTGAAGCGTGCGGCGTAAGGCCCGGAACTGCGCAGGGGAAAGCGGCGGACCGGGTGCGCCGCCACCACCTCGGCCAGCGCCGCGAGCCGCTCCGCTTCAAGGGCGGCCGTCCACGCGTCCGGAGCCTGTAGCACGAACCACTGCGGTGCGATCTCGCGGTCCACCGTGAGCCGCGTGCCCGTGACCAGCCGGCGCACGTCCACTCCGGCTGCCAGTTGAAGCGAGATGCGGCTGGTCAAATCCACCGTCAACACCGGGTCATCCAGGCGGCGGGCGGGCAGCTCCGCCGTTAGCATGGCCGTGAGTCGCACTCCTGGAGGAAGCTCGACGCGATACCCCACTGGCTGTGGTTCACGAAAGCGAAACTCCACGAAGTCCGCCGCGCTAGACGCGGCGGCGAAGGCGAGGATCAAACCCCAACGGGCCAATTGTCGCA
>CAIPBN010000417.1 GCA_903863315.1 uncultured Verrucomicrobiota bacterium
GAGCTGCTTCGTGACCCTGCTCATTGCGCAAGCCGCGCTCCGACGCGTGACGGATTATCTCAACGCCCGCATCGAAGCCGACTACACGGTGCAACTGCGGGACCGGCTCTACCGGGCCATGGTGCATGCCCGCTGGCTGGAGTTCACCCGTCTCCGCAGCGCGCAGGTCACGCGGGTGCTGACGCAGGAGGTGGATCGCCTTGGGTTTGCCGCCCAGCAGATGACGGGGCTGGCGGGCTTGGTGGCCTTGGCCATCGTGCATTGCGGCATGGCCGCGTTGCTCTCTGTGCCGCTGACTGCCCTGGCCATGGGCTGTGGGCTGGTGATGGCGGCGTGCCTGCGGCCGTTGAACCGGCGGGTGCAGGCCGCCGGGCAGGCCAGCCAGACGCATCGCGCCGAGATGAGCAACGCCATCAGCGAGCATCTCGCTGGCTTCAAGGTCGCCAAGAGTCATGGTCGCGGGGAGCATCATCTCCAGATTTTCACGCGGGTCACCCACGCCATCGCGGACCACTTCATGGCGGCGCATCGGACCTTTGCCACGTCCCGCACCTTCTTTGAACTGTCCGGCTGGGTGGCGCTCACCGCGTTTCTCTACGTGGCGGTGGCATGGGTGAAGTTGCCGACCGCGCAACTCGTGCTGATGGTGTTTGTCTTCAACCGGTTGCTGCCGCGCATCGGGGCTATCCAGACCAGTTGGCAGCGGCTGCTGCAGTCGCAAGCCTCGTTTGAGACAGTGCAGAAGTTGCAGGCGGAGCTGGATGCCGCTGCGGAAGCGGAGTCGGCCCCGGCCGGGCAGCCATTCAAGTTGCAGGCCGGCCTCCGGTTCCGGCAGGTCACGTTTCGCTATGGCGGCGAGGTTGCGATCGGGGGCAACGCCGTGACGGGGCTCGACTTGACGATTCCGGCGCGGCATATGACCGCCCTCGTTGGACCCTCCGGCGCGGGCAAGAGCACGGTGGGCGATCTGCTCCTGGGACTGTTATCGCCTACGGAAGGGGCGGTGCTCGTGGATGGGGAAGTGCTGGCGGGGGTGCGGCTCAACGCCTGGCGGCAATCCATCGGCTACGTGCCGCAGGAGCCCTTTCTCTTCCATGACACCATCCGCGCGAACCTGCTGTGGGCCAGCCCGCAGGCCACCGACGACGAACTGCGCAACGTGCTGCGCGCGGCGGCTGCGGAGGAGTTTGTCACCCGCCTGCCACAGGGGCTGGACACGGTGCTGGGGGATCGCGGCGTGCGGCTCTCCGGCGGCGAACGGCAGCGGCTCACGCTCGCCCGGGCTCTGTTGCGCCGGCCCACCTTGCTGCTGCTGGACGAGGCCACCAGCGCGCTGGACACCGAGAACGAGCGGCTCGTGCAGGAGGCGATTGAAAAACTGCACGGCGAGCTGACGCTGGTCGTGATCGCGCACCGGCTTTCCACCATTCGCAAAGCCGATCAGGTGATCGTGCTGGGAGCCGGCCAGGTGGTGGAGAGCGGCGCACCGGACGAGCTGGCCCGACGGGAACAAGGGGCTTTCCGCAAACTCATGCATCTCAGCACGCTGTGAACCCGTGACGCACCCGGTTGAAAATGATGCGCGGCTTGGCCGTCGCGGGCGGGCCTGGCCGGCCGAGTTCCGCGCCGTGGTCGGGCTGCTGCGGTGCGCGCTGGGCACGGCTGACACGTTGTCGGCATTCGCGGGCGATGGGGCGCTGCGTCCCGGCGTGCTCAACGCCCTGCTGGGCCGGCATCGCATCGGAGCCTTCCTGCGGCATCGGCTGCCGGCGGCCGAACGCAGCCGGTTGCCGGCCCCGGTGCAGGCACATCTGGACCAAGCGGCGCAGGAGACCGCCCGGCGTGCCCTCGTGCGCTCGGCGGAACTCGTTCGCCTCAGCCGCCTTTTGACGGCAGCCGATGTTGCTTTTCTGAGCGTGAAGGGGCCGCTGCTGGCGCAGGCGCTTTACGGTGGGTTGGAAGTGCGCCATGCCGGTGATTTGGACCTGTTTGTTCGCCCTGAACAGCTCGCTGCCGCCGACGCC
>CAIPBN010000418.1 GCA_903863315.1 uncultured Verrucomicrobiota bacterium
AAGGTCTATTTCAGCGACAACAATGGCACCGCGTTTGTCCGGTTCAATGCAGACGGCACGGCGGACGGCACGTTCAGCGCGCCGATGAACGGGCACGTTTACGGCATGGTGTTTCTCTCTGGTGGGCGCATGGCCATCGTCGGCAGCTTCAACACCGTCCACGGCACGAACATGCCGAAGATTGCACTTCTAGAAAGCAACGGCGCGCTCACGGCTGGATTCACCTCCACCTATGCGCCCACGCCTGCCAATATCCTCTACACCATCCGCCCGCTCGGCGATGGCACCGCGCTGGTCGGCGGCAACATCCAGCTGACCCTGCCCAGCGCGCAGCGCGGCCTCCAGCGCGTGCAGATTGAAGCGGCCACTCCGGCAGCGCCCGTTATCGTGCAGGCTCCGCAGGCCATCACCCGCGCGGTCGGCGCAACGGCCAGCTTCACCGTGCAGGCCAGCGGCTTCGGCGGGCCGTTCAGCTACGTGTGGAAACGAGGCGGGGTGGCGCTGGTGAATGGCGGGGCGGCCGCCGGCCAGGGCACTGCCACACTCACGATCAGCAACGTGCAAACCAATGACACCGGACTCTACACGGTGGAAATCTCGAGCCTGAACGGGACAACCTCCAGCTTGCCGGTCGGGCTGTCAGTCCACACACCACCGCCCGCGGGCATTGACCTAGCGTTGGATTCCGCCTTCAACAGCAACGTGCCGCTCGTGCGGTCCACCGTCATTCGCAGTGGCGTGTCGACTTATTCTACGAACCTGAACTTTGAAGGCGGGTTGGTGCAGTCAGACGGGAAGGTGCTGGTGGTTGGGAATTTCGAATACTCCACGGCCGGAGGAGGCACCAACTACAGCATCGTGCGGCTAAACTCGGACGGGACATTGGACAGTAGCTTCTCCCCGCCGCTCCTGGAATATCTACGTGGCGGAGCTTATTACGGCCCAGCGCGAATTACGGATCTAGCGCATTTCTCCGATGGACGCATCGCACTAGTTGGCGAAATCAGCCGCGTGAACGGAACCAATGTCACTAGCGGCCTGATCGTGCTCGACCAAAATGGCACCCATGTGTCCAGTTTTGCGCCAACAAACTTGGGTAGTCTGTATGCGGTGGCTGTGGACTCTCAAGACCGCTTGCTGGTGGCGGGTTATTTCAACCTCACTTATCACAAAACCATCGCACGGTTTTCCTCAAACGGCAGTCTCGACGCCTCGTTCAACACGAAATCGTTGGCAATCGACGACTTCTTCGGAAACACCATGCTGATCCAGCAACCGGGCGACAGATTGCTCATACATGCTTCAACAGATGGTTATGCAGACAGCAAGGTTATCCGGCTTCTAGACAACGGCACCCAAGATAGCTCTTTTTTATCCCCAGGGTTTGGAGGTAGTCCGCTATACGACCTGCAGTTTGACCTGAATGGAGGCATTCTTGCCCCAGGGCGGTATCAGGCAGTTGGTGGGCAGAGCCGGCGTGGTATGTCCAGATTGTTGGGAACAGGTGCCTTGGATACCAATTTTGGGAATCCTGGTGGCTCGACGGGCACTCAGCCGTATTTTTATAGTGCGATAGGATTCTCCAACGGGTCAGTCTTGCTTGCGGGCAGTTTTACCAACATCAGCGGTTCGAGCATCCGAGGTCTGGCTTTGGTTGGGGCCGATGGCGCTTTCCTTTCCGTGCCCGGATTGGGTGCTGGGCTGGATAGCCAGGCGCGAATCGCATTTGCAAACCCTGCCCGCAGCGCGGTCTTCGTCGCCGGCGGCTTCACCAACCTCAACGGCGTGCCCGTGCCCCGAATCTTCCGTCTGAACGCCGCCCCCTCCGCCGGCATTTCCATGCCCTTGCAAATTCTCTCCCTCAGTCCCAGCCAAGCTGTCCCCGCTGGGGCCAGCCACCTGATCTCAGTGGCGGCGACCGGCAGCGGCTTCCTCAACTACCAGTGGCGTAAGGATGGGGTGTTGCTTCCGGGCGAGGTTGGCGCACACCTGCTCTTGCCGGCGGTGCAGGCGGCACACACTGGTGGTTACACGGTGGTTATCACCGACAACGCCAATTCCATCACCAGTTCGGTGGTAACTATCACGCTCGCCGGACCTTCGCCCACCTTCGCCGATTGGAAGGCTGACAAGGGCTTGCCCATGGGACAGGACGGCCCCGGCGACGATCCCGACGGCGACGGTCTGTCGAACGTGGTCGAGTTCGCCTTCGGCACGCACCCGATGCAGTCACAGTCGCGCGCCCTGCCGGCCAACCGCACGCACTCCGAGGGCGGGATGGAATACCCGGCGGTGACATTCATCCGGCGCAAGAGCCTCAACGGCGCCAACATCGTGGTGGAGGCGTTCAATGGCATCCCGTTCGGCACTCCGACCGGCACCACCCAAGTCGGCCAGCCGGAAGATTTGGGCGATGGGACCGAGCGAGTGACCATCCGCGGCCAGACGCCGCTGCGCGACACGCAACGCTACTTCTTCCGCACGCGCGTGCAGGTGCCCTAGCCACATTAGGTGTGCGGTGAAACCCGGTGAATTGTTGGCGAAACCAATCGCCGGATGGAACCGGCGGTTTATCCCCATTCCCAGTGAGAACCGGGGGGAAATGCTGAAGCGGTCCCGTATCCCGTAATATGCCTCCCCCTTCGCGGAGCAAAGGGGACTGTGGCCGCAGGCCGGATGAGGGGTGCGCCACGAGTGCCGACGCGCAAAACCTCACCTCCGACCCCGATTCGACGATCAGAGACCACCGACAACGGGGGAAATTTCAACGGAAGCGGATAGCGCTCAAACCACTCGCCGAAATGCTGGCGAACTGAAGCTGCGGCCTACTCATACCGCAGGGCTTGGATGGGGTTGAGCTTCGCAGCCTTGAGCGCCGGAAAAAGCCCGGCCAAAATCCCCACGGCGACGCTAAAGGCAAAGGCGAGGAACATGCTCTCCACCGTAATCACCGGGGTGTTTTCCGTGGGGGACAAGATGATGAGCAGCTTCACCAGCATGTTCGAGGTGAACAGCCCCGCCACCCCGCCCAGAATGGCAATGACGACGCTCTCCACGAGGATCTGGGTGAACACATCGAAAAACGTGGCCCCGATGGCCTTGCGGATGCCGATCTCTCGGACCCGCTCCGTGATGCTCGCCAGCATGATGTTCATGATGCCAATGCCGCCCACGAGCAGGCTGATGGCCGCGATTATGCCCCCGCTCATGCGCGCATTGCTGATGGCCTGGGTGATGCCCTCGGACCAGTTCTCCTGGGTGCGGAAGGAAAAATCCTCGATGCCCTTGTGCGTGTGCAGCATTACGTTCTTCGCCTGCTGAAGCGCCTCGTCCATCTTGTCGATGTCGGCAATCTTCACCGACAGCGTGGACAGGCGCGGGTCCGGCACGAACTCCGCCGTGCTGCCTGAGCCGCTGCTGGAACCGCTGGAGCTGCGACCGCCAAAACCACCCGTGCCGGTGCCGGAGGTGCCGCTGGCCGCACGAAATCGCAGCCACATGGTGTTGAGCGGGATGTAAACCGAGTTGTTCTTCAGGTCGAAGACAAACCCGCCCATGCTGCGGCTGCCGCCCTTGCTGCCCATGCTGCCGTAGCCCCGGCTCCGCTCCGGCCCGGTGCCCTTGGGCTCCGGCGGCTTGGCGGTTTGCAACTCGCGACGTTTCTTGTCCTGGTCGCTTTCGTAGTGCTCGAACATCCCGATGATCTTGAACCGCTGGTTGTTGATGTTCACGAACTCGCCAACCGGAATAACCTCCCGCCCAATCTGCTCCGGCGATCCAAACAGCGCGTCGCGCACCGCCGTGCCGATGACGCACACGTTCCGGGCATTCTCGTCGTCCAGGGCGTTGAACATGCGCCCATGTGCCACCACGTGCTGGTTCAGCTCCACCGCGTTGGGCCACGTGCCGATGAAGTTCCACGGGCTGATGCTCTTGCCCCCGCGCGTCATGGTGATGTTCCGCGTGCGCATTTCCGGCACCACCATGGTGATAAGCGGCGCGCTGCGAATGAGCGCATGGACATCGTTCATCGTGGTGCCCACCGCCTGATCCGCCAGATGCTGCTGCCACACCGGGATGTCCTGCTCCTCCACGCGGACCTTCTCGAGGCCGCCAATGGCGATGAGCGCCTCCTTCATCCCGTTCTCCATGCCCTTCACCAAAGCCGACATCGCCACCAGACTCGACACCCCAAGGATGATGCCGAGCATGGTGAGCATGGAACGAAACTTGTTCGCCCAGATTTCCTTCAACCCGACAAGGATGGCGTTAATTAAGTGCATGGCTCAACCCGGTTGATTCCCCACCGCGAACTTTGGTCCGTCGAGCTGGCCGGCCAGCTTGGCGTCCACGTTCTTGGCGATCTTGCCGTCGCGGATCTCGATCTTGCGCGGCGTGACGGCAGCGATCTCGGGATCGTGCGTCACCAGCGCGATGGTGCTGCCCTTGCGGCTCAGATCGTGGAACAGCTTGAGAATCGTTTCGCCCGTGTGCGAATCGAGGTTGCCGGTCGGCTCGTCGGCAAACACAATCTTGGGGCGGTTCACCAGCGCGCGGGCAATGGCAGCCCGCTGCTGTTGCCCGCCGGAAAGCTGCATCGGACGGTGCTTGGCACGATTGTCCATCTCCACCAGGCGCAGCGCCTCCATCGCCCGCTCGCGCCGCTCGCGGGAGCCACACCCGGCATACACCAGCGGCAGCTCCACGTTTTGCAGCACGTTCAGCTTGGGCAGCAGGTTGAAGAACTGGAAGACGAAGCCGATCTTCTCGTTGCGGATGCGGGCCAGATCCCGCGTGGAAGCGCTGGCGATCTCGGTGCCATCGAGCTTGATGCTGCCCTTGGTCGGCGAGTCGAGGCAGCCCAGGATGTGCATGAGCGTGGACTTGCCGCTGCCGGACGGACCGATGATGGAGATGAACTCGCCGCCGTTGATGTCGAGATCCACGTTGTCGAGCGCGCGGATCTCCTCACCACCGAGGTGGTAAATCTTGCTGACGCCGCGTAGTTCGATGAGGGCCACGGTAGGGGATTGGGAATAGGAGATGGGGTCTGGGGAGGAGGCTACTGGCTGGGAGGGCTGCGGCGCTCGCCACCACTGCTGGAGCCACCCGTCCCGGTGCCACCACTTTTGCTGCCGCCACCAGTCCCCCCGCTGCCGCCTTTGGAATAGCCACTCTTGCCGTCGCCGCCTTTGCCACCGCCCTTGCCACCCTTGGCCGCCGCACCAAAGGCTTGCTGCACTTTGCCAACCTCCTCCGCCGGCGTGACCAGGGAAACGGTTTCGCCGCCTTGCAGGCCCTTCGTCACCTCCGCGTAATCATAGTCCGTGACCCCGACCAAAATCGGCGCGCGGACAAATTTCTCACCCTGCTTCACATACACAAAGCGCTCGCCCTGATCACTGAAGACTGCCGCCAGCGGCACGGCCAGCACGTTGTCGGCGGCTTGCAGCGGAATGGTGAGATTCGCCGTCATGCCCGGGCGCACGCCGGACTTCTCGTCGTTCTTCACGATGATCCGCGTGGAAAAACCCTTGATGCCGTTCTTGATGGTGGCCTGCGGCGCGATGCGATCAACCCGCCCGAAGAGCTTCAACCCCGCGACAGCCTCGACCTCGATTTGCACCCGCTGGTTGACGCTCATGCGGGTGACGTCGGCCTGGTTGATGTGCGCGTTGATGATGAGCTCGCTCAGGTCGGCGATCGTGAGCACTTCAGTGCCGCTGTTGACCCCCCCGGAGCCGGACACCGCCTGGCCTGCGGACACGGGGCGCGTGAGTATGGTGCAGTCAAACGGCGCGGTGTTCTTCGTCTTGGAAATCCGGTCCTCGACGAGCTGCAGCGCCTTGAGCGAACGCTCGAAACTGTTGCGGGCTAGCGCGTGGTTGTTGCGGGCCAGATCGACCTCGATCTTCGCGTTCTCGAGGACTTCCCGCGTGAGCAGCTTGTCATAGTTGTTGCGGGCGAGCGCGTGGGTGTTGCGCGCCTGGTCCAGCTCGGTCCGGGCATTGTCAAAGGCTTCCTGCGCCAGGAGCTTGTTCTCGTAGAGCTGCTTGGTGCGGTCGAAGTTGATCTGGAGCTTCTCGACCGCCAGCCGCGCGCCTTCGATTTGCAGTTTGGCCGCCTCGACGTCCGTCTGACGCTGGCTGCGATCGAGGGGAAGTTTGTTCTCGAAAATTTGCTTGGTGCGCTCGAAGTCGAGCTGAAGCTTCTCGAGCGTGAGCCGCGCGCCCTCGATCTGGAGCTTGGTCGCCTCGATCTCCGTCTGGCGCTGGCTGCGCTCGATCTGCAAGTCGGAGTCGTCGAGCGTGAACAGGATTTCCCCCTTCTTGACCTTGTCGCCGATGTCCACCGGCAGCTTGTCGATGCGACCGCTCACCTCGGGGCGGACCGAGACCTGTTCAGCCGGGGTGATTTCCCCCGCCGCGCTGATGGCGAAGCTGATGTTGCGCTGCTCCACCGCGGCGGTGGTGGGACGGCCTGATTTCTTCGCCGCGTCGGCCTTCTCAGCGGCTTTCCAGAACGCGACCTTATCCGGCCACTTCTGGTAAGCGAAGTAACCGCCGCCACCCAAGGTGCCGAGAACAACCAGCCAAACCAACAAGCTCTTCATGTGTTGGGCCGGAGACTAGGCCAGCGTGGAAGGACTTGCAAAGGTGGATACCAGAAATTCCTGAGCAAAGTTTGCCCAAAGGATGCCGGATGGTTCGTGGCGAGGTGACGAGGCTCCATCCAACGCGAAATGCGCCGTCTCACGTCCTCGCCTGCAAAACAGCCTCAGCCCCGCCGGCTCCACCAAAAGGCCAGGAGTGAGTAGAAGACCACCGCGACGGCGTAGGCAATCATGCCCACTCCCACCGCCAGCGCGACCGAAGGCCATTCGCTGGTGAAGGCAACCCCCACGCCCAGCAAGCCCACCAGTCCAGCCTCTCCAAACAAGCTGATCATGTAGGTTCGCCAGCCGGAGCGCATCAGGGCTTCACCCACGAGCATCGAATACCCCTCCTCGCCCAGCGAACGCATGAGCCAGGCAGATTTGAAATTGCGCGCGGCCACCAGCACGCTGGTCGTCACCAAGATCAGCGCAGCCAGGGGCCAGCAGGCCGCCGTCAGGCAGAGGGCCACGTTCAATAGGATGCCCCACTTCCAGCCCAGCCGCTTCGCCACCGGGTTCGCCTCCAACGCGAGCGTCGGCGTCGCAAACCAAGTGCTCAGGAAGTCCATGCCCCGCGCAAAGATCAGCAGGCCGAGCGTGATGAGATAATCACGGCTGCCGAAGGGGACGAAGTCTTCCATGAACTCGGGCTATTTTTTCCCGTAAATCTTGTCCGGATCTTCGAGTCGCGGCTCCGTTTCCTTCCACTGCGCTCCGTCACCCTCAATACTGCGGAAGAAGCAGCTCTTGAATCCCTCGTGGCACGCCGCACCGGTCTGCTCCACCTGGATGAGCAACGTGTCGCCGTCGCAATCAAAGGCGATGTCCTTCACCACCTGCACATGGCCGCTGGACTCGCCCTTCATCCAGAACTTCTGCCGCGACCGGCTCCAGAAGTGCGTCTTGCCGGTGGCGATGGTGCTTTCGATCGAGGCGCGGTTCATCCACGCCATCATCAACACGCGGCCGGTGGACTGTTCTTGGATGATGGCTGGGATGAGGCCGTCGCTGGTGAACTTGAGTTTGTCGTAGAAGCTCATGGGGAAGGGTTGAGAGTTGAAGGTTGAGAGTTGAGAGCCGGCTGCGGCGTTGCCGAACCCGCATCTGAGTCGAGCCGGACGAAGAAGACCGCCGCGATGACGCAGGCGAAGGCGGCAAGATGGTTCCATTTCAGCTTCTCGCCGAGATAAAAGACCGCGAACGCGCAGAAGACGAGAATGGTGATGACCTCCTGCATGATTTTGAGCTGTGTCGCCGAGTAGGTGCCATGGCCCCAGCGGTTGGCCGGCACCATCAGACAATACTCGAAAAACGCGATGCCCCAGCTCGCCAGCACCACGAGCCACAGCGGCGAGCTCTTGAATTTCAGATGTCCATACCACGCGAACGTCATGAAGACATTCGACGCGACCAGCAGGAGAAGCGGGGTGAACCGGGACTCAGCGAAGGACGGCATACAAATCAGGTGGTGCGCACGGGAATCCCCTTCCCGGCCAGGTGGCGCTTTACATCGCCGACGGTGTAGGTGCCAAAGTGAAAAATGCTCGCGGCCAGCACGGCATCCGCCCGGCCCTCCAGCAACACATCCGCCATGTGCTCCAGGCTGCCCGCGCCGCCACTGGCCACCACCGGCACGCCGACCGACTCGCTCACGCGCCGCGTGATGACGAGATCAAAGCCGGCCTTGGTGCCGTCGGCGTCAATGGAGTTCAGGACGATTTCCCCTGCGCCAAGGGCGACGGCGCGTTTCGCCCACTCGACGGCTTCCAAACCGGTCGCCTGTCGCCCGCCTTTGGCGAAGACCTCCCAGCGGTCCGGGGCGACCTTTTTGCAATCAATCGAGACAACGATGCACTGGCTGCCAAATTTCTCCGCGCCTTGCCGGATGAGATCGGGTGTCGCGAGCGCCGAGGAATTGATGCTCACCTTGTCCGCACCAGCGCGCAGCATCGTCTGCATGTCGTCCAGCACCCGGATGCCACCGCCAACGGTCAACGGCATGAAACACTGGTCCGCTGCGCGCTCAATCACGTCAACCATACTTGCACGCCCGTGCGCGCTGGCCGTGATGTCGAAGAACACCATCTCATCCGCGCCCTGCTCGTTGTAGCGCACGGCCAACTCCACCGGATCCCCCACGTTGCGCAGCCCGCCATCTTCCGCACGGCCGAACTGGACCCCGCGGGTGACTTTTCCGTCG
>CAIPBN010000419.1 GCA_903863315.1 uncultured Verrucomicrobiota bacterium
ATAATCCCAGATGAACTGCGTTCCACAGATCGTCAGCCGGAAGGCCCAGCCGGACAGGAAGTAACTCACCAAGATGATGATGAGGGACCAAACCAGTCCGGTCATTGGGTCCACAAATCCCGTGACGGTGACCGTGGAGAGGAGAAAGGTGCGAAAGGCCTTGAGCCCCGCATCCACCGTGGCGAACGGGCTGATGAGAATCAGCATGTTGATGGCGTGGCCGGCCAGCCACACCACGGCAAAGGCGATGACGGCGAAGGGTAGCAGCAGCAGATCCAGCACGCCGGAAACCGCCAGCGAAGCCAGCAGCGAGCTGCCCGCCGCCGCCTGCTGCACGGCGTCCGAGCCAAACACCGAGGTGATGAGGGGAACGAACGCTCCGGCGGCGACGAGGCCGCTGACCTTGTTCTCCAACGCCTCGGCGACATCGAGCGGCTTCTTGAGCGCTGTGGGGACCACCACGCCGCCGGTGTCCTTCAGGGCGACTGCGCCGACGAGGACGAGTGCCGGAAACCAAAACCAGACCTGGGCAAACCACGGCAGCTTGTCGCGCTGGCTGGGCTCGGCCTGAAACCACTTGAAGGCTCCGTAGGCACCGGCCCCCAGCAGGGGCGAAATGGCCACGCCGGTGATCGTGGTGATCGTCTGGGCCAGCTCCATTCCCGGGGTGGACCTGGCCGCCGACTTGGCAGCCGGTGCCTGTGCGGCGGAAGCCGCGACCAGCAGGAAACAAAGGGCTAGGGTCAGCCAGAGCCAGAACTGCTTTTTCACGCGGCCAAGGTTTGCCAGCACCGGACCTTTGGCAAGCCGCATGTCAGCACTTGGCCGGGTTGCTCAGCGAATGAGCACTTCCGCGATCTGCACCGCGTTGAGCGCCGCGCCCTTGAGGAGCTGGTCGCCGCAGACCCAGAAGCAGAGCCCGTTGTCCAAGGCGCAGTCCTTCCGGAGGCGACCCACCTCGCAGTGGTATTTCTCGGCAGTGAAGAGCGGCATCGGATAAACCTTGTTGGACGGGTCATCCACCACGTCCAGACCGGGGGCGCGCTTGAGCACTTCGCGCGCGGCCTCGACCGTGACGGGCTTGGCGAATTCGGCGCTGACCGCCACCGAGTGCGCACGATAGACGGGCACGCGCACGCAGGTCACGCTGGCGCGGAACTGCGGGTGGTGCATGATCTTGCGCCCCTCGTTTTCCATCTTCATCTCCTCCTTCGTGTAGCCGGTGTCGAGGAACGAATCCACCTGCGGCAGGACGTTGAAGGCGATTTGGTGCGGGTAAACTTCCTTCGTGACCGGCTGCCGCTTCACGATCTGGTCCACCTGACGTTCCAGTTCCTCGATGGCCTTGGCCCCGGTGCCGGAGACGGCCTGATAGCTGGACGCGAAGATGCGGGTGACGCCAAAGGCCTGATGCAGCGGATACAGCGCCATCAGCGTGATGGCGGTGGTGCAGTTGGGGTTGGCGATGATGCCCTGATGCGCGGCGCAGTCGGCGGCGTTGATCTCCGGCACGACGAGCGGGACGGTGGGGTCCATGCGGAAGGCGCTGGAGTTGTCCACCACCACACAGCCGACCTTGGCGGCGATGGGAGCGAACTCCTTCGAGATGCTGCCGCCGGCGCTGAAGAGCGCGATGTCGATGCCCTTGAAGGAATCTTTGGTGAGCTCGGTGATCGCCACGTCCTGGCCGCGGAACTTGAGCTGCTTGCCCACGGAACGGGCCGAGGCAAGCAGGGTGAGCTTGCCCACGGGGAAGTTCCGCTTTTCGAGCGTCTTGATCATCTCGACGCCGACCGCGCCGGTCGCGCCGACCACTGCCACATGAGGGTTTCGGTTCATACCAAAGGGCGCGCACTATAGCGGCGGGCAGGGGACTGTCAAACGCGGCCCAAGCAAGCGCAGCGGCTTCCTTGCTGGCAAGGTTGGAGAGGGGGCGCGCGAAATCAGCAATGGCAAACGTGGCCTGCCTGCATCACACCCGCGAATTCCACCCGCTTCAAATCAACCCTTTGATCGGTTCCCCGCCCGTCAGCGTGTCCACCAGAGACTTGGGCAGGCCGTCCATCACGCGCACTTCGCCGAGGTCCAGCAGCGTGTGCATCACCGTGGCGATGAGGTTCTGCATCGAGACGGGGTTGTCCGCCGGCGTGCCGCCATCCTTGGCCGACGCGCCGATGACCCGGCCCATCTGCAAGCCGCCGCCGTAGAGCATCAACGGCGCAAGCCCGCCCCAGTGGTCGCGCCCGCCCTTGGCGTTGATGCGCGGGGTGCGCCCCATCTCGCCGCAGCACACGAGCAGGATCTTGTCCCGCAGGCCGCGCGCCTCGCAGTCCTCGATGAAAGCCGAAACCGCATGGTCAAACGGCCGACCCACATAGTCCATGCCGACGGTCATCGGGGCGTTGTTCACATCCGCGTGCATGTCCCAGACGAAGCTGGTCGTCACCGTCACGAAGCCCGCGCCGCGCTCGCACAACCGCCGCGCCAGCAGCAGCAGCTTGCCCAGCGAGGCCGCGTGATCGGCGTAATGCTCGCGGTTGCGCCATTGCGGGCTGATCTTGTCCTTGGGCAGCAGATGCGCGGTGTCGTAGCGCGCCACGAGTCGCGGGTCTTCCTTGGCCAGGTCGAAGGCGTCGGAAACCCCGCCCAGCAGCGTGTCGAACGCCTGCTGTTGAAACGCGTCCAGCCCTTCAAGCACGCCACTGGCGTCTGCGCGGCGCTTCCATTGGTCCAGCGAGCCCAGCAGCTCGCGCCGATCGTTGAGCCTCGCCTGCGGCAGGTTCAGCTTCATGTCCGCCTGTAGCCCCCCGCCCGCGCCCGGCACAAACGGCGCGTAGGCCATGCCAAATTCCCCGGTGGACTCGAAGTTGCCAAACTGCGTGATGGCCGGGCCGGCGGCCGGACTCACCGCGCGCGGGAAGAGGGCGACATTTGTGGGCATCGCACTGTCCGGCCGCAGCGCCCCGGCGACGCGGGAGTAAAGCGACCCCATGTTCGCGCGCAGCGTGTCCCGGCCCACGATGGGCTTGATGTCATGGTTGGCATCGCCGGTGTGGAAGGACCGCACGATGGAGAACTTGTCCGCCAGCTTGGCCAGCCGCTCGTAGGTGGCCCCAAAGTGAACGCCGGGAAGGACCGTCTTCACCGCGCCGGTCGCGGAACGGATCTCCCGCGGCGCGTCCATCTTGGGGTCAAAGGTCTCAAACTGAGACGGCCCGCCATGCTGGAAGAGAAAGATGACCGACTTGTCCCGGAGAACGGATGGATTTGTCTTCGCGCGGGCCTTCAGCGCGAACCAGTCCGCGAGCGTCAAGCCACCGAGCGACAGTCCCCCCACGCGGAGGAATTCGCGCCGGGGCAGGTGGGCCAGACCGCGCGCAGAGTCTTGCAGAGTGAGCATGAGCGCGAGTTGGACGCAGCTTGGTGTAAAGTCATTGAGGAAACTACGTGGACCACAAGATGAGTTGCCCGGCCGTGCGCTCCGGACGGTTCAATGGGGAAAACCCGCTTCTCCACACGGGTGGAATGGTGGGCTGGCGGGGACTCGAACCCCGGACCAATGCCTTAAAAGGGCACTGCTCTACCAACTGAGCTACCAGCCCAACCGAAATCACAAAGATGCCATGCGATTCACACCGGCTGGAAAAACGGGGGTTGGATTCCGTTTTTGCATCGCACCGAGGTTGCATCAACCCAGAACACCTAAGAAAGCCCAAGGCGACCGGTGGCGCGCTGGCAACAGCCCGAGACGCCGCAAAACATCGGGCGCTTTATTACGTTTTCGCCAAGCACGGCGGCAAGCAATTTCGCTGGAAGCGACGCCCGCATGACTTGCCAGATTGCGTGTTGGCGTCACCGCCTGTCAGCGAGGTGAAGGGCATCGCCAGTCACATGCACATCGAACGGGGCTGGACCGATCCCAGCGTCCCACACGCGTCGGAAAGGCTGCCAGTGCGGTGCTGGAGGGCGCTTTTGCCCGTGACCTCAGGCTCTTCAGGGGGACTAAATATGCTGTTGCCAAAAAACTCCGTTCTGCCCATACAATCCCGCCGTCTTCGGTCGCGCTGGTTGCAGGATTTGGTGAATCGTCAGGTGAACGTGGTTCAGTGATGATTTGAAACCCGATGGTCGGGAACAGTCGGAGCAGTAGGTGGCGACAGGAGCAAATCATCAATGAACAACAGCAAACTGTTCGTCGGCAACCTCGCGTTTGCCACGACGGAAAACGACCTCCAGGACGCCTTTGCCGCGTTTGGCACGGTCATGGAAGTCAACCTCATGATGGACCGCATGACCGGCAAGTCTCGTGGCTTCGCCTTCGTCACCATGTCCAGCGCTGACGAAGCCCAGCGCGCGATCGAAGGCTTGCACGGCAAGAACCTCGGTGGCCGTGACCTCACGGTCAACGTGGCCCGTCCCCGTGAAGAACGGCCCGGCGGTGGCGGTGGCGGTGGCTATCGCGGCGGTGGCGGCGGCGGTGGCGGCGGCTATCGTGGTGGTGGCGGCGGTGGCGGTGGCTACCGTGGCGACCGCGGCGGTGGTGGTGGCGAGCGCCGTGAGCGCAGCGACCGTTACTAATCGCTGACGTAATACTCTCGCGCGGGAGGCTGGCAACGGCCTCCCGCGTTTTTATTTGCCCGCATCCAACGCCGATGGTCGCCGCCATGGCTGTTTTCGCAGGGCTGCCCAGGCCGATTTCACGACCCAGCCGTGTCGTTCCAAAGTGGTCGTGGCCGTGGCGTGGCTCACGCCGGTGAGGTCGCACAGGATCCGCGCTGCCCGGTCGCGCAGCTTCACGTTCGAGGGGTTCAAGTCCACCATCAGGTTGCTGATGACCTTGCCGGTGCGGACCATTGCCAGCGTGGTGAACAGGTTCAATACCAGCTTGGTCGCGGTCCCGGATTTGAGGCGCGTCGAGCCGGTCAACACCTCGGGGCCGATGTTTGGCGCGATGACGAGGTGTGCCACGCCGTGTGCCAGGGTCATGGCCGGGTTGAAGCACAGCAGCACGGTGAACGCCCCGCGCCGCCGCGCCTCGGCCAGCGCGCCATGAACAAACGGGGTCCGCCCGCTCGCGGCGATGCCGACCATCACATCTAGCTTGCCGACGCCGCGAAACTGAACGGCCCGCCCGCCAGCAGCATGGTCGTCTTCCGCCCCCTCCACCGCGCGGAACACCGCCGTCTGCCCCCCGGCGATGATGCCCTGAACCAGCTCTGGCGCGACGCGGAACGTGGGAGGGCACTCGCTGGCGTCGAGAATGCCCAGCCGCCCGCTCGTGCCTGCTCCGACATAGAAGAGCCGCCCGCCGCGCTTGAAGGCGGCGGCAATCTTCTTGATGACTAGCTCAATCTTCGGTGCCTCGCGCCGGAGGGCGGCGGGAATCTTCTCATCTTCCGACAGCATCAGCTCGATGGCCTCTGCGACCGGCAGCTTGTCCAGATTCATCGAGTGCGGATGGCGCTGCTCCGTGGGGGACAGGGAATGCGGAATCTGTGCTCGCGCCCGTGCCGGCGGTTTGTAACCGCCGAACTTGCTGTCGGATTCTGCGGATGGCGGTTGCAAAC
>CAIPBN010000420.1 GCA_903863315.1 uncultured Verrucomicrobiota bacterium
GCGCCTTGGCGTTCGCCAGCGGCTTACCGGAGAGGGCGTCCGTGACGAAGACCAACGCGGTCTTGCCGGATGTTTTCAGCACGAGCGCCGCATCCGTCACGAGCACGAGGTCACGCGCCGACTGTCCGCCGCCCTGCGCTTCGAGCACGTAAGCGCCGGGCCGTAGCTTGCCATCCACGCGCAGCGTGGCGTTGCCGGGGCGGTAGTCGCCCTTGTCCTTCGTGTCGTGCTCCCAGGACTTCGCCTTCTCGCGACCGGCGAGGTCAATCGTCTGAAGCCACGACGGCCGTCGGTTGCCATCCAACGTTCCGAGGTTCACGTCCTTGGTGAGGTCCACCGGATAGAGCGCCAGCTCGACGCGCTTCACGTTCCGCCAGTTCAGGTGATACTGAACCTCCGAGTCCGGCAGGAAGACGTGGCTGACGGACACGCCGAGATTGACCTGCGTGATGTTGCGAATCTGCTGCTGCGCTTGTTCCCAGTATCGCGTCTCGCCTTTCTGGAACTCCGCGACCAGCCGGCGGAATAGTGCGAGCGCCTTCACGTAATCCTGCTCCTGCGTCCAGTTGCCGTCCTTGAGCGGCACCGCGCGGCCCTGATTCATCATCCACTCGGCGTAGAAATAGAGCGCGTCGTCATACCAGTCCGTGCCCTTGCCAGGCTTCAGCGCCGCCTCGAAATGCTCCGGCACGCGGGCGCGGGCATCCCAGTCCCCGCCGTGGTATTGGAAGGAGACCGCGAGGAGATAATGCGCGTGGGCCTTGTCGTTCTCGCTCACGGCAATCTTGAGGACGTTTTCGAGAATGTTCAGCGGCAACGCGTTGCCGTAGTTGCCGTAACGATAGTAAGGCTCCGCGCCCGGCGGCTTGGCCGCGCGCCACACGATGCCGAGGTAACGGTCCCGCGACTCATCGCCCGCCCGCTGGCCAGCCCACCAGTCCAGCACCTGCGAATAATGCTGCCACGCGCCGCCCCAGTTGCGTTGGTTGCGCGGAGTCCAATACGAGTCCCCGAGCGACTCCTGCACCTCCACCCACACGCGGTCCTTCTCCTCCTCACGCTGCACATCGCGCACGAGGACGTTCAGCTCCTGCCGGGCCTGATTGAACTTCGTGTTGTCCGCCCGCTGCGTGCTGGCCTCGGACCGCCACAACGTGTCCGCGCGGCGGAACAGCACCCAGCGCTGCTCGGTCGGAGGGAGGTTGGTGACATTGACCGCGCGGTAAATCTCGTTCGCCTTGAGGAAGGATTTCTCCGCCACGAGCCGCTCCGCCTCCGCCTTCTGGGCGGCGTAGTTCGCGGGTGGTTCAGCGGCGGGGCAGGGGAGGAGGAGCGCAAACAACGCGGCGACGGCAAACAACGGTTTCATGTCGGCAGGTTAGACGGCATGGTCCAGAAAACACTCCCGAAATGGATCGGATCGCCCCTCAAGTGGGAGGGCGCGCTGTCCTCAGCGCACCGGTTGCGCGTGCGGACATTTGAAACCTCCGTGCTGAGCAGCACCCGCAACCGAGCCGGGTGCAATGCTACTGGCTCTTCAGCCGGTAAAACTGGCGCGTCGTGGTGATCGGCACACTGAAGAAGTTGGTGCCGTTGGTGGGAGCCGGGCTGCCTGCCACGGGCTGCCAACTGTTCGGCAGGTGCGGCGTGGTCGTGGTCTCCAGCACGAACGAAGCGGCGGGAACCGCCCAATTGATGATGGCGGTGCCGGGGCCGTAGGTCAGCTTGAGCACCGGCGCGCCTGGGGTTTGCAGCACAATCACGGCGGGGCTCAAATTTGCCTGCACGCCAAAGGTTCCGCCCGTTTGAATGACCGGGTCGGGCTGCCCAAACTTGGACACCACGGTGAAGGTGCCGCCGGTGCTCGTGCCTCCCCCGGCCACTTGCGCGTTGGTGGACGCCGCTGCGGCGATCAAGATGGCGGGCAACCAAGCCCGGCGGAACAGGCCCCTTGTGGTAAACATGCGTTTCATACCTTGGTCGGTGGCTGGCTTAGTTCCGCTGGTAAATGTAGAGCGTCCGCTGTGGTGCAAACCGGTAGGGACGGAACACAGTCGTGGGCGAACCGTCATCCGGCGAAACTGGCAGGTAGGAAAGGACTTCCGTGCCCGTCCATTGGGGGGTGATGACCCGGGCGTAGTCCGTGATGCCCGTCACAATGGCCGGCTCCCCGCTCAGGAAGCTGCGCCAACTGTCTGTGGCTGGCTGGTAAAGGTAGACGGCGGTCCGGCGTGTGGTGGAACCGACTTGAATGACCATGCCCACCTCAATCCCGGTCCAGAAATAATTTGGGACCGAGATCGCGGGACCGCCAAGGCTGGGCATGCCATTGGTGGAGCAGCGACGCCACGTATCCGACTGCGGGTTGTAGGCGCTGAAGCCGGAGGGAACGGCGATGTCAAAGGAGGTAAAATAACCAATCCACTCCGCGCCTGTCCAAATTACTCGGTTCCGGGTAGGGCCAGCATTGAAGCGCGGGCCGTTGTTGGTGTTGGCCGGTCGCCATGTGCTGTTGGCCGGGGTGTAAAGCGCGCCGGCCATGCCGCCGAAGTTCGTCTGACTCGCCCCGTAAACGAGCAGCTCGCTGCCGTTCCAGCCAACCACACCCGAGTCCATGGAAATGGTAGGATGACCGTTGGTGTTAATTCGCCGCCAGCCGTTGGTTGCCGGACTAAACAGTGCACCGTCGATGAAGCCGAAGTTCGGAGATCCCACTGCCAGCACTTCATCGCCGGTCCAGAAAAAGTGGGCGGCCATCGCCGCGCCATTGTCGTAGATGAGGGCAAATCCATTGGTGGGGATGTTTTGCCACGTGCCAGTCGCTAGGTTGAAGTAGCCTCCGGTGGAATTGGTGTTGTCGTTGAACGTGTCCACGTTGCCGAAGACAAACACATTGGTGCCACCTTGCACCATCCCGAGCCGGGTGTTGGACATGAACTGCGGCGCGGAGTTCGTTGGGACTGTAGTCCACAAGCCCATGGCGGGATTGAAGCGCGTTGCCCGCATCTGGAAGCTCAAGTTGTCGCGGCCGTAAATGAACAGCTCACTGCCCGTCCACAAGGAGCCGAAGCCATCCATCGTGCTGTATCCATTGGTCTGCGCGTTGCGTTCCTGAACCGGGTTCCAGCCGCCGACCGTGGAGGTCAGGCCGGGAATCCTCGCATACCCACTGCTCATGAGGGCCGTAGCGTTCTCCTCGAAGGAACCAATCAATGCGCCCATGGGCGTGCCGAGGCTCGCGGCGACCGCCGGTGCGAGTTTCGCCGAGGTAATGGAGCCATCTGCCAGTTTTGAGGCGTCCACGCTGCCACCCGCCAGGGCGGTGCCACCCACCGATCCGGCCCCCAGTTTTGTTCCCGTCACGGCTCCGTCCGCAATATGCCCGGTGGTGATCGCTCCAGCCGGCACGGTCAGCGCCTTCGCGGCCAGGTTCGCCATTGGAGTGGCGAAGAGCCGCTGCCGTGGGGTCAATGTGATGTAGGGCCCCGAGGTCGGACCCGTGTTGCGCCGCACCTTGGTTTCCAGCCACCGGTTGTTGCCATCGAGCCAGTTCGGACCGAAATCCAGCATCAACTCGAACTTGCCGTTTACCACCGGCACGTTGATGAACTCGTTTGAGTTGCCGCCCAACTGGGTTCCGGCGGAATCCGCATCATGGGCGGTCACCATGAGGTCATACTGGCCGTTGGCCGGAGTCCCTCCGTCAGTCAACGTTCCCTGATAGAGGAAAACTGACAGTTGGGCTTGGAGCTGGACCGGCTGGAAGCAGGCCAGCAAAACCATGAGGGCGGGGAGGAAGAGCTTCATGTGCGCATGGAGACAAAACGGAAGCGATGAGTCAATCGCCGAACCCCGCGCCGGCAATATATTCCAGACTTAGAGCCGCTTGGAACGGGCACAACGGCCCCGGCGGAACTGCCGTCCTACTGCTGACATCCGCTCGCCGCACTACTCCCGGCGGCGGCCGTCGCCAAAGCGCTTTTCCAGCTCGGCCTTTTGCTCCGGGGTGAGCAAGGCAATCATGCGCTCGCGGATTTGCTGGTTCAGCTCGCGCAGGCCTTGCTCGACCTCGGCGAGTTGGGCCTCCTCGGTGGCGGTCAGACCCAGTGCGACATCCCCAGCGTCGGCGGTGGCCTGACGATTCTTGCCGCTCTCGCGGCGTCCACTGATTACTGAAAACTGCTACTTCCCTGCTACTCCCACTCAATCGTCCCCGGCGGCTTGCTGGTGATGTCGAAGACGCAGCGGTTGACGCCTTTCACCTCGTTGATGATGCGCGTCGAGAGCTTTTCCAGAATCTCGTAGGGCAGCTTCACCCAGTCGGCGGTCATGCCGTCCTGGCTCTCCACCGCGCGCACGCAGATGGTGAAGTCGTAGGTGCGCTCGTCGCCCATCACGCCCACGCTCTTGCACGGGAGTAGCACGGCGAAGCTCTGCCAGATTTTGTAGTAGAGGCCGCTGCTCTTCATCTCCTCGACCACGATGGCGTCCGCCTCGCGCACGATGCGAAGCTTGTCGGCCGTGAGGTCGCCCAGCACGCGCACGGCGAGGCCGGGACCGGGGAAGGGCTGGCGATAAACAATCTCCTTGGGCAGGCCGAGTTCGAGGCCGAGCACGCGCACCTCGTCCTTGAAGAGCATCCGCAGCGGCTCGACGAGCTTGAACTTCATGTTCTTGGGCAGGCCGCCGACGTTGTGGTGGCTCTTGATGAGCGCCGCCGGGTTGCCCGCGATGGGCACGGACTCGATGACGTCGGGATACAGCGTGCCTTGCGCGAGGAACTTGGCCTTGCCGGCTTTCTTCGTCGCAGCTTGAAACACGTCAATGAACGCCTTGCCGATGATTTTGCGCTTCTTCTCGGGCTCGGTGACGCCCTTGAGCTTGGTGAGGAAGAGCTTGGTGGCGTCCTCGTATTGCAGCTTCATCTTGAAGTTGCGGCCGAAGACCTCCTGCACGACCTCGGCTTCCTTCGAGCGCAAGAGCCCGTTGTTGACGAAGATGCAGGTGAGCTGGTCTCCGATGGCCTTGTGGAGGAGCGCCGCCGCCACGCTGGAGTCCACGCCGCCGCTCAGGCCGAGCACGACGCGCTCGGAGCCGACCTGCGCGCGGATGTCCGCGACGGCCTTCTCCAAGTAGTTGCGCATCGTCCAGTTCTTGCCGCAGCCGCAGATGCCGTGGACGAAGTTGCTGTAAACCTCGCGTCCGCGCGGCGTGTGGACGACCTCGGGATGAAATTGCAGGCCGAAGATGCGGCGCTCGCGGTGCTCGATGACCGCGTAGTCGCTGTTCTCCGTCGTGGCGACGACGGCGAAGTCCTTGGGCAGCTTGGTGAGCTTGTCGCCGTGGGAGTTCCAGACTTGAAGCGTGGCCGGGAGGTTGTCGAAGAGCGCGCAGCTTGCATCGTGGACGGTAAGCGTGCCCTTGCCGTATTCGCGCTTCTGGCCTTTCTCGACCTTGCCGCCGTTGAAGTGCGCGAGAAGCTGCACGCCGTAGCAGATGCCCAGGATGGGCACGCCGAGCTTGAAGATGGCCTTGTCCGGCAACGGCGCGTCCTTCGCATACACGCTGCTCGGACCACCGGAGAGGATGATGCCGCGCGGGGCCATGGCGGCGATTTCATCCGCCGGGGTGTCGTAGCGGATGATGGTGGAATACACGTTGCACTCGCGGATGCGCCGCGCGATGACCTGTGTGTATTGGGAACCGAAATCGAGAATGACGATTTGCTCGCTCATACGAAAGGCGGAGTGTTTGACTGCGGGACGAAAAATTGGCGAGGAAAAACCAGTGTTCAGTCATCAGTTTTCAGTGGCCAGTGAGGCGGCGTGCGGGCGCACTGAATACGGAACACGGATTACTTCTTCTCCGCCGGCGGTGGGGTAATGGGCACCAGCATGAAGGACGCATCCGCCGGCTGGTATTCGAGCTTCATGCCGGCGGGAGCGGGGGGGATGGCGGTGATGAAGTTGGGCACCAGTTCGCTGAGGTCTTTGGGCGCGCGGCCTTCACTAGCCTCGAACTTCTGAATCGCATCGATCAGCTTGGCCTGGTCCAGGCGGCCGAGGGTGGCCTTGCGCGCCTTGCCGATGGCGGCGATGTAGTCCAGCGGCGCGGCGATGGGGTTTTCGCCGAGCTTCTGCGGCTCCTGCTTCGGCTCGACCTTGGGCTTGGGGTCGTTGTTGCACGCGCTCAGGACAGCGGCCAGAACGGCGAGGAGCAGGCAGTGGACTTGCATGGCCGGAAGTTAGCAACGCGCTGTCGTTAGCCAAGCCCATTCAGGCCGGACGCTCTTAACCCTTCGCGCCCAAGTTGGGCTGGCCGCCTGCTGCTACGCGGACTGCCACTGTGCCACCGTGTCTTCGAGGTAGCGCTCGATCTCCTCGACCGCATTGGTGAACTGGTAGCGCGTGAGCACCTCGTTCTGGCCGACTTGCGCGAGCTGGTGTGCCAGCCCCGGCGTCTGCATGAGTTCGAGCATCCGGTTTGCAAGCTCGCCGGCATCGCCCGACGGAAAGGACAGGCAGCTTTCCTGCGATCGGAACAAGCCTTCCGCCCCGTGGTCCTGGTTCACAATCACCGGGAGGCCGCAGGCCATGGCCTCCAGCGGGGTGCCGACGAATGCCTCCTCGCGTTCCACGGGATAGATGAAGGCGTCGTGTGCCTGGTAGATGCCGGGCAGTTCGCGTTGCAGACCGCCGGAGCGGAACTCGACTGCCGCACCGCACTGCACCGCTTGGGTGCGGAGTTTGGCAAGCACTTCGGAGCTGCCCCGGCCATACACAGTGAGCGTTGCCTTCACGCCCTGCGCTCGAACGAGTCGCAACGCCTCGATGGTGGTCGTGATGCCGCAATGCGGCGTGAGCCGCGCGATGGTGAGAAATTTTTTGACAGGCGCGTCTGCCGGCTTGGCTTCGCCGTGGAAGAGCAGGGTGTCCACGCCGGGATGAATCACCTCGCCGTGGGCAACGCGGAAGCCGGCCGCCACCGTGGTGGTCTGCAAAGCGGGGCTGCTGAAGTAGAGGCGGCGAAATTGCAGGGCCGGGATGGAGTTGGGCGCGGCTTGTGTGCCTGCATCTCGGTCAAAGAGGGCGGGCAGACGGTTGAGGCCCGGCTCGATGAAAATTGGCGTCACTGCATCCCACTTCGCCCGCTGGCCGGAGACCTCCAGCCCGGTGCGCTGGATTTTTTGCATCGCCGGAAGCCTCTCGCGGTGCCACCAGGCGAGCCACGGGTCGTCGCAGAATTCCTCCGCCAGCCAAGTGTCGGACACATCGAAGCAGGTCGGGATGCCGGTCCGGCGGAGCGTGATGATCAGTGACTTGGACAGCCCACGCAGGCTCCAGACATGAACCACGTCCGGTTCAAATTCGGCGATGGCCTCGCGCAGCACGTTGTTGTTGCGCGCCTCCAGTTCACGCAAATCCCCCAGGCCGGTGACGGTGGACTGCCCAAAGCTGCCGTTGATGCGGAGCCGCCTTTGAACGAGCGCATCCCGGCTCTCGGCACTGGCACCCGAGGCGTGCGCCGTGTGCCCTTCATCGGAGGCCAGCCCGCAGGTGGACGTCAGCACGCGAAGCGTGTGCCCGCGTTTTCGGAGGGCAGCGGACACATTCTGGCAGCGGAAGTCGTCCGTGTCCGCGAGGTGGGGTGGATACAGGTTTGTGACGACGAGAATCTTCACCGCGCGCAGGCTAGGTGGCTGGCTGTATGCTGGCGAGTTGAATGGCATCGCCTACGCGGACGGCTCCGGAACGCACCACCTGCGCCAGCACGCCCTGCCGACTGTCCTCCATAAACTCGCGCAGGCCCTGGCAGAGCGCGTCCATCTGGTGACACGGCGTCCGGGGGGCGTAGAAATCGAGCAAGGCCTCGCCGACTTGGACGCGTTGGCCGATCAGTGCGACCAGATTGATCCCCGTGGTCTCAATGTTGGAACGCACCTCACCGGGGGCGAAACCAGCGACACCCAAGGCCTCGCCGTGCGCGGTGATCTGTTCGCGCTCGATCAACGTGACCTGCCGGCGGCTGCGTCGGTTGAAGTAACGCGCGTCTTCCTGAATGCCCTTGTCGGCGACGAGGTGGACAACGTTTAACGGCGTGAGCGGTGTGCCACTCTTTGCAGGGTGGATATGCAGGGAGGCGACGCGGCCCGCCATCAGGCCCTGGCCCTTACTTGGCTTTGACATCGAAGCAGAAGAGCAGTTCCTGGTCGCGCAGGTAGAGCTTGCCGTCGCTCACGACCGGATGGGTCCAAACCTTGCCCTTGGGGTTGCGCTGTTCAGTCTGCGGGGTGAGTTTGAAGCGGCCCTTCTCGTTCCAGCCCTTGTCCGAGACCTCGATGAGCGCCACGGTCCCGCTGCCTTCTTCGAGGCAGTAGAACATGCCGTCGGCTGAGTGGATGGCTCCCTTGCCAAGATTCTTTGCCGCCCAGGTGACTTCACCGGTCTTGAAGTCCTGGCACGTCCAGCCGCCCTTGTCGGAGTAACCGTAAATCTTGTCGCCGATCAGGATCACCCCGCCGTGGTGGTTGATCATGTTCTGGTTCATGTAAACGTCGCTGGTCTTGTTGTCGGCCCCGACCTTGACGAGCTTGCAGCCGACGCCGTAGCCGGACGTGATGTAAACGTGACCGTCCTTGAAGATGGGCGTGGGGATGACGGCGGTTTTGCCGGGCCATTCGGACTTCCAAAGCGTCTTGCCATCCTTGGCGCTCACACCGGCGACGTTTTGCGAGGTGAGCTGGATGTATTGCCGCGCGCCGTTGTGCGTGACGACGATGGGTGAGGCGTAGTGCGCGCCATCGCTCCAGTCGGCGGTCTGCCAAACCTTCTTGCCCGTGGCCCGGTCGAGCGCGAGCAGCGTGCCCTGGCTTCCGCCGGGCGTGCAAATCACCTTGCCATCGTCCACCAGCACGGATTCGCAATAGCCCCAGCCCGGCGTCTTGCCGCCGAAGTCGCGCATGGCCGCCTTCCACGCCTCCTTGCCGTCCGCCGTCTTCGCGGCCAGCAATGTGCCGGTGCCGCTCATGGCAAACACCAGGTCGCCATCCACCGTGGGCGTGGTGCGCGGGCCGTCACCCCAGCCATTCTTCAAGATGGGGCCGACCGGCGTCGCCCACAGTTCCTTGCCGTTTTTCACGTCCACGGCGATCAGCAGTTCATTGTCCCCGCGCAAGCCCATCGTGAAGAGCTTGCCGCCCGCGATGGCGTAGCCCGAGTAGCCGAGGCCGACATCCTTGTTCATCCACGCGAGCTTCGGTCCGCCCTCGGGCCAGCTCTTGAGCAGGCCGGTTTCCTTGGAGATGTCGGTGCGGTCCGCGCCGCGCCACTGCGGCCAATCAGCGGCGGTGGTGAGCAGGGCGGAGGCGATCAGGGCGGGAACGAGCAGTCGGTTCATATGCAACGAAGGACGGGTAGTTTGCAGTCGCGGTTACTGACGGGGACGCGGGCGAAAACTTCAGCCGGTTATTGAGACTCGCATAAGTGGTTAAAATCGCATCACAAAGAAAGCTCAGCTTGGTGCCAGAAGGCGCGGACGAGCCTGGGTCGGCGTTGGGCGCGACGCAGCGCCCGGCGGGCTTCTTGCCCCAATTCCGCGAAGTCCTTA
>CAIPBN010000421.1 GCA_903863315.1 uncultured Verrucomicrobiota bacterium
ACTGATGCGGCGGACGAAGTGAACCGTGATCTTGGCACGCACTTCCGGCGGCACTTCCGCCCAGTCCTTGCGATTGTGTTCGGGCAGGAGGATCTGCTTGATGCCAGCGCGCGCGGCCGCGAGCACCTTTTCCTTGATGCCGCCAACCGGCAGCACCCGTCCACGCAGGCTGATTTCCCCCGTCATCGCCAGTCCGGAGCGGACCCGCCGATGGGTGAGCAACGAAGCCAGCGCCACGATCATGGTGACCCCGGCGCTGGGCCCGTCCTTGGGGGTCGCGCCGGCGGGGACATGCACGTGGATGTCGTGCTTGTCGAAGTCCTTGTCGCTGATGCCCAAGGAATCGGCCTGCGCGCGCAGATAGCTCTGGGCCGCCTGCACGCTCTCCTTCATCACATCGCCCAGCGAGCCGGTCAGGATCAGCTTGCCCGTGCCAGTCATGCGCGTGGCCTCGATGAACAGAATGTCACCGCCCACCGGGGTCCACGCGAGGCCGACGGCGATGCCGCACTCGGCGATGTTCTCGGCGGATTCGAAGATGAACTTGGGCTGGCCGAGAAACTCCTCGAGCGACTGGGGCGTGATGTTGACGGGCCTGGCCTTGCCCCGAACGGAGGCAATCTTGCGCGCGGCCTTGCGGACGACGGCGGCGAGCTCGCGATCCAACTGACGGCAGCCGGCCTCGCGGGTGTAGTCGTGCGCCAGCTTGCGCAGTGTGGAGTCGGGAATTTTGACCTGCTTCGCCTTCACCCCGTGCTCGGCGAGCTGGCGCGGCAGGAGATGGCGGCGGGCGATGTGGACCTTTTCCTCCAGCGTGTAGCTGGGCAGCTCGATGACTTCGAGCCGGTCACGCAACGCGGGGAGGATGGGATCCAGCCAGTTGGCGGTGGTGAAGAAGAGCACGCGCGACAGATCAAACGGCACGTCCAGATAATGATCCATGAACGTGCTGTTTTGTTCGGGGTCGAGCACTTCGAGCAAAGCAGCCGAGGGATCGCCGCGGAAATCCGCGCCGACCTTGTCGATCTCGTCCAGCAGGATGACCGGGTTGTGGCTCTCGACGCGCCGCATGGTCTGGATGATGCGGCCGGGCATGGCGCCGACGTAAGTGCGGCGGTGCCCGCGAATCTCCGCCTCGTCACGCATGCCGCCCAGGGAGATGCGGGCGAATTTGCGTCCGAGGGCATCAGCAACGCTCTTGCCCAGCGAGGTCTTGCCCACGCCCGGCGGGCCGACGAGGCACAGGATAGGGCCTTTGAGCTGCTGCCGGAGCTTGATCACGGCGAGGAACTCGATTAGCCGGTCCTTCACCTTCTTGAGGCCGAAGTGCTGCTGATCGAGCAGCCGGGCGGCCTCATCGAGATCGAGCTTATCCTCGGTGGACTTGCTCCACGGAAGGGTGGCCAGCCAGTCGAGGTAGTTGCGGGTGATACTGTATTCGGCGACGGCCGGCGGCGTCTGTTGGAGGCGCTCCAGCTCCTTGTCGGCCACTTTGCGGACTTCGGGCGGGAGCCCGGCCTTGTCCAACGCCTCGCGCAGGTTGTTTGCATCGGCAGTGGCGGTGTCCGTCTCGCCCAGTTCGCGCTGGATGGCGCGGATCTGCTCGCGGAGGAAGAAGTCCCGCTGGCTCTTCGACATCGCGGTGGTGACTTCCTTCTGGATCTTGGTGCCGAGGGTGAGCACTTCCAGCTCGCGGTGCATCAAGGGCAGGAGCCGGCCGAGGCGTTCCTTGACCGAGGTGATTTCGAGCAGGCGCTGACGTTCCTGCAAATCGAGGTTCAGGTTTTGCGCGATGAGGTCGGCGAGCCGGCTCGGCGATTCCTGGGCCAGGGAATTGACCTTCACCTGATCGGACAAAGCGGGCGAAAGACTGACAATTTGCTGGAACTGCTCGTGGGCGCTGCGGGTGAGGGCGGTGATCTCCACCGAATCCTCGGCCAGATCGGTGAGCAGCTCGACCCGGGCCCGGAGATAGGGCTCCTGCGCCACAAATTCCTTGAGCTGGAAGCGCCGCAGGCCCTCGACCAAGACGCGCACGGTGTTGTCCGGGAACTTGAGCATCTTGAGCACCCGGGCCGCGCAGCCGTGAGACCACAGCTCATCGGGCTTGGGCTCCTGCACTTCGGGCTTGGTCTGCAAGACGAGGCCGACAAAACGATCTCCCGCCACCACATCATCCACGAGCTTGGTGCTCTGCGCGGACTCGACCAGCAGAGGGGCCACCATGCCGGGGAAGATCACTATGTCCGAAAGGCCCAGAATCGGGAGCACATCGGGCATCGGCTTGGCCCCCGCCCGCAGGAAAGCGGTGTCGCCGCCGGCACCGGCGTTGAGGATGTTGATCAGTTCCGTGTCAGGAGCACTCATGAGAAAGCCGGCCTCGCAGTTGGATGGCGACAAGGCTGGGAACGTTCAGGGGTAATGTCAGGAAGTTTCCTTGGCCTCAGCGATCAACGGCACATCCACGCGGAGAAAGCCGTTCTGGTAGGAAGCCCGGGCTTGGGCGAGGTCAAAGCCCGCCGGGAGTTCCACCACGCTTTCAAAGGCTCCGTAGTGGATCTCCATCACCTGGAAGCTGCACTTGCCCGTGCGGCACTGGTCCCGCCGCACGCCGCTGATGGTCAACCGCGGGCCCTCCACCTTGAGTTCCAAGTCCTCCCGGCTGATCCCCGCCAGCTCCACCTTGATGACCGCGCCGGCGGCATGGACATAAACATCCGTGTTCGGCGTCCACACGACGTCTCCGTTCACCCCCCCAGACGGGCGGGCGGAAGCACTGCCGGAAAACTGCCGGGTCAGATTGGCTTTGGACATGGGAGGGAAAAGGAGGCCCGGGCGGAATCAATTCATCTTCAGGATGACCTGCGGCCGTTCACCTTTGCGGGAACGGACGATGATGGAAGCTTTGCTGCCCCCGGCTCCAACGGCACTACAACCACAGGGATTGGCCGGGGTGCGGAGGGTAGTGGGCGGGCGGAGATGCGGACGAAGCAGGAAGAACGCAGCTGCCCCCACGATCACCAGCGCCACGATTTCCTGCCAGTTCATACGTTTGCCGGAAGCTAGTTCATGCGGTGCATCCGGTAAAACGATTTCTCCAACCGGAGCTTGGGAGATCCCGACCGCGACAAGTCGCGGACTTCAGGCGCTCCGTCAGCATCAGGGGAACCCTCAGGGTCCAATCGGAGCCCCCGCCTGATACCGCGTCCGCCCAACCCAGCTAATCTGCCGACATGAAAAACGCATTGAGCTTACCCGGTGGCAGCCAGGAAGCCGTGCGTGGTGACGAACAGCAGACACAGCCCACATCCATGAACACCAAACCCCTCTTCTCCTCCACCCAGACCATTAAGGTGAGCTTCCCCCAGAAGCCGGTGGTGTTCCTCGATGTGGTCGTCAAGCGCTTCACCCGCGGCGTGGCGCGCAAGCCGAGCCTGTTGAGCCGACTCAATCGCCCCCTCGCCCTCCTGACGGGGCTCCTGCTCGCCACGTTCGGTCGTCCGGCTGCGGCGGCGGTGGCCGGGGCCTCGACGGATCTGGCGGTGCTGGTGGTGAGCGCGACCACCAATGACGCGGCGCTGCCGGCCATCCGGCAGGCCCTCGACTTCCTGGGCACGCCTTACAACGTCCACGTCGCCT
>CAIPBN010000422.1 GCA_903863315.1 uncultured Verrucomicrobiota bacterium
CCGAGGTGAAGCTCTCCGGCTTCGGCCTCGAAGACACGCACAGCGGCGCGAACTCACTCGCGTGGGGCCCGGACGGCTGGCTTTACGGCGCGCACGGCAGCACCTGCACGGCGGACATCAAAGGCGTGAAATTCCTCGGCCAAGCCATCTGGCGTTTCCATCCTGTGAGCGGCGACTTCGAGGTCTTCGCCGAGGGCGGCGGCAACACCTTCTCCGTCGAGTTCGATGCGCAAGGCCGCGTCTTCTCCGGCTCGAACTACGGCCAGACGCGCGGCCTGCACTACGCCCAGGGCGCGCTCTACATCAAGGGCTGGTCCAAGCACGGCCCCGCGATGAGTCCGTATCGCTTCGGGTGGTTCGAACACATGGCGCACAAGGGCTACGAGCCGCGTTTCCCGCAGGCGATGCTCTACTACGAGGGCGGCGCGATTCCGCAATACGAGGGCCACATCGTCGTTGGCATGGCGCTCACGAGCCGCGTGATGGCCAGCAAAGTCGCGCGTGACACGTCGAGCTTCCAGACCGCCGACATCGAGACGAGCGTGCTCTCCAGCAACCGCTGGTTCCGTCCCGTGGACATGAAGACCGGCCCCGACGGCGCGATTTACTTCGCCGACTGGTGCGACAGCCGCCTCAGCCACCTCGACCCACGCGACACTTGGGACAAGGAGTCAGGGCGTATCTATCGGCTCTCGGCGAAGGATGGGGCGGTTGGCTCGCCCAAGTTCGACTTCACTCAACTTTCGTCGGATGGGCTGGTCGCGTGCTTGAATCATCCCAACAAGTGGCATCGGCAAACTGCCTTGCGCGTGCTGTGGGACCGGGGAGACATGCGGCTCATTCCGCGGTTGCAGCAACTGGTGATGCTCGACGGAAAGACGACGCAGCCGCTTGTCGCCACCGGCACAATGGAAGGCAAACGGCTCAACTACGTGCATCCCTGGCACAAACCGGCAGGCGTTCCCCCCGGTCAACTGGCGCTGGAGGCCCTCTGGGCGCTCAACGCCTGTGGCGGCCTGACGGACGAGTTTGCGCTGGAAGTATTGAAACGCCCCGACGAGATGCTCCGCTACTGGACGATTCGCTTGCTGGGAGACCGGAAGAGTGTCACGCCTCGGCAACAGGCCGCGCTACTCGCACTCGCCAAATCCGAACCCGTCGCCGAAGTCCGCGCGCAGCTCGCCAGCACCGTCACGCGACTGCCGGGCAAGGACGCCTTGCCCATCACGCGCGAGCTGCTCCTGCGCAGCGAGGACGTGACCGACAAACACGTTCCCCTCCTGCTCTGGTGGGCCGTTGAGAGCAAGTGCGCCACCGACCGCGACGCCATTCTCCGCATGTTGGAGGACAGCACCTTCTGGCACGCGCCCATCGTGCAGAAGTTCATCATCGCGCGCCTCGGCCAGCGCTTCACCGCCGAGCGCACCGATGCGAACTTGGAAACCGCCGCCAAACTCTTTGCCCTCGCACCGTCGCCCGCCGATGCCGACGAACTCATCAAAGGCATGGAAGCCGGCCTGCAAGGCGATGCCGTGAAGTCCGTCCCGCCCGCGCTCGCGAAGAAGGTTGCCGAGCTCTGGGCCAGCCGCGCGCCCACGCCCACGCTCATCAGCTTCGCCGTCCGCCTCGGTCACGCCCCCGCAGCCACCGCCGCACTCGCGCGCATCAGCGACCCGAAAGTCCCCGAGGCCGACCGTCGCAAGACCATCACTCTCCTCGCCGAGCGTCGTGTGGACGCCGCCGTGCCGACCTTCCTGAAGTTGCTCCGCTTCGAGAAGAGTGACGCCCTCCGCCTCGACTTGGTCAACGCCCTCCAGCGCTTCGCCTCGCCGGACATCGCGCGCGAGTTGCTCGATCTTTACCCCGGCTTCAGCGGCAAACTCCGCGACACCGCGCAGGCCGCGCTTGCCAGCCGCCCCGATTGGTCACGCCGCCTCCTCGCCGCCGTGGATGAAGGCCAGCTCAAGAAAGAGCAAATCTCCATCGCCAACCTCCTAGCCATCACCGCGTTCAAGGACACCACGAGCGACGCCCTCATCAAGAAACACTGGGGTCGCCTCACCAAGAGCAGCGAAGAAAAGGAGGCGCAGATCGCCAAGGTCAAGAAGCTCCTGACCTCCGGCAAAGGTGACGTGAAGGCCGGCCACGAGCTTTTCAAGGTCGCCTGCGCCGTCTGCCACACGCTCAACAAGGAAGGCAGCAAGATCGGCCCCGACCTCACCGGCTACGAGCGTGACAACCTCGACTTCATCCTCCCCGCCATCGTGGACCCAAGCCTGGCCATCCGGGAGGAATACATCGCCTTCAACATCGCGACGACCGACGCGCAGACGCTGACGGGCCTCGTGACCGAACTGTCCAAAACCTCCGTGACCCTGCTGGACATCGGCGGCAACAAGACCGTGCTCTCGCG